>JBKJQC010001173.1:0-6558 GCA_046593995.1 Polyangiales bacterium | reverse complement strand
GGTCGTCGCGGCCATCAGCGCGACGGCCAGAGCGAGCCACAGCGCGCGCATGTCAGAACGTTCCGCTCAGCGAGACGGTCCCGATCCCGAGGCTGATCCGCGGCGTCGTCAAGGCGCTCTTCTTCTCTTCGCCGGTGGGGGACGTGAAGTAGACGACCGCCCCTCCGATGGCGACCACCGCGCCGATGCCGGCCAAGAGCTTGCCCGTCGACCACCGCGAGATGGCCGATTCCTGAGCGGCGTCATCGGCGGCCGAGCACCGGTCGTGGTTCGCCCCCAATGTGCAATTCGTGGTCGCCGATTCGTAGGATGACTTGCCGGAGAACCAGAAGACGGTGCCGACGCCGGCGAGCACGATCCCCGCTGCACCTGCGACGAGACCGATCGTCCGCTGCGAGCTGCCGTCCGATCTTTTGTCGCTCGGCGCGGGCGCGCTGCTCGGCGTCGTCGGGGCCGCGGTGGCGGGAGCCGTCGTCGGCGGAGCGATGGGTCCGGTCGCGACGGGCGGCGCGGCGTCGGCAGGTGCCGGTTCGAGCGCGGGAACCACGACCTCGATCGTCTTCCCCTCGCCCTCGATTGAACGCTCTTCCTTCCAAGCGTTCTTGCCGGGAGCCGATGCCTCGAAGGAGTACTTGCCCGGGTCGATCGGCAGCGCCGCGCCCCAGCTCCCCTTGCCAATTGCCGTCTCTCCGCGCTTCACCACGAGTCCCGGCAGATCCGGCGTGCTCACCTTCACGACGACCCGCGTGAGCCGACCGGCGAGCGCGTCGCGGCGTCCGCTCGCTTTTTGCTCTTTTGCCGATTCGCCCTTCGCCTTGGCCTGGCTGACCACGGCGCCGAACAGCGCCCATGCCGTCGCGGTGCGGCCCTCGTGCTCGAAGCAGTCGGCGAGCCAGTATTGCGTGTTCACCGTCGGGGCGAGGTTCTGGCTGTCCTCGAACTTCAGACACGCTTCCTTCCATTTGCCTTGCTTCGAGAGCTCGCGCGCTTCGTCGAAGAGGACCGTGGACGCCGCCGCGTCGGCCTGCGCGAACGCCGTGACCGGCAACACCGCGCACAGCATCGACGACAGAGTCGACCACGCCACTGCGCGGCGCAGGGCTCGCATCAGAACTTTCCTTCGAATGGATCGCCGCCACCCTTCGGAGGCGGAGGCTTCGCGGGCGCCGCTGCCGTCGGCTTCGCGGACACGGTCGCCGTCGTCACCGTCGGCTTCGCGAGCGGCTTCGCGACCGGCTTGCTCACGACGGCGGTCGTCTCGATCGGCTTGGTCGATGCCGTCGGCTCCGGCGCAGCGGCCGCCGTCTCGATCGGCTTGGCCGGAGGCGCGGCCTTCTCGTGGGTCGGCGTCGCGCTGTGCGCATCTTCCCTGACGTTGTTTCGACTCGCGCGGACGGCGACCGCACCGCCGCCGATCACGAGAAGTCCGATGACGCCGACGGCGACCAGAGGAGCGTTCGACTTCTTCTTCGGCGGAGCGATGTCGACCGCGGACGCCGCCGCACCACCGGTCGTGTGCATCGGCAGCGCCGACACTCCCGACGCCGCGCCCCGATCGCGCGTCAACGCGGGCGGCACGTGCGGGATGTTCATCGTCCGGACGATGCGCTCGATGGAAGTCTGGGCGCGATCCGGCGCGTAGGGCTCGAGCGCGAGCGCGAGAGCGCCCACGTTCGCGAAGCGCGCGTTACGGTCCTTCTGCAGACACGCGTCGAGGATGTGCGCGATCGCAGGGGGCAGATCGTTTCGGTACTCCGTGAACGGTGCGGGCGGCTCGAGCATCACCTTCATCACGAGGCGCGGGAGATCATCCGCCATGAAGGGGAAGTTGCCGCTCAGGAGCTCGTAGAGGATCACGCCGAGCGCCCAGATGTCGGCGCGTGCGTCGACGTCCTTCGCCGACTGCAGTTGCTCGGGAGGCATGTAGAGCGCGGTGCCCATCATCCCGTTGGTGCGCGTGAGTGCGGCGTCCGGCTCGGAGCTGCCGGAGACGATCTTCGAGATGCCGAAGTCGAGCACCTTCACGCACGGCGATCCGTCGCGGCGTCGCGTGAGGAACAGATTGGCGGGCTTGAGATCGCGATGCACGATCCCCTGCGCGTGCGCCTCGGCGATCGCCTCGAGCGCTTGCAGGAAGTACTCGAGCGCCTCGTCGAGGGGGAGAGGGCCGCGCGACTTGATGTGATGCGAGAGGTCGTACCCGTCGAGGTACTCCATCACCATGTACGGCGCGCCGGTCTCGAGCGTGCCGACGTCGGTGACCTTCACGCCGTGCTCGCTCGTGATCTTGCGCGCTGCACGCCCTTCGCGGAGGAAGCGTGCGACGACCTCGGCGTTCTGCGCGGCGTGCGGCAGCAAGAACTTGATCGCGACGCGATCGTCGAAGGAGATGTGCGTCGCCGTAACGACGACGCCCATTCCACCTACGCCGAGCACGCTCTCGATCCGGTACTTGCCGGCGAGCACCTCTCCGGGCTGTACCGGTGCGTTCATCTCACTCCCTGGCGCGCAGTATCGCAGAGTGGCGACGAGCGTCCAGCCCGCGCGCCGCGGGGAGCCCCAGTCACTTCCGCTGTTTCGCCTTGGGCTTCTCTTCTTCCGCGTCGAGATCGTCGCCCCCGGCGCTCCCACTCGAGGCGAGCCGCGCCTTGTCGCTCCCACCCGAAGCGACGCGGGCCTTGGGCTTCTCTTCTTCCGGCTCGCCCGTGTTGTCGAGCTCGTAGAAGATCGCGAGGATCGTCGCGACGGCTGCGAGCGACGCGACCGCGTGGCGCCCGAGCTCCGCGGCGGGGAACCCCGCGAGCGCGGGCAGCGTGAACGGGACGTAGCGGAGTCCGAAGAGGATGCCCGCGCCGAGCAAGGCGCCGAAGAAGGATTTCAATCCCGCCTCGATCTGCGCGCCCTTCGCCCAGATCGGCTTGCCGGCGACGAGCCCCACGAGGACGCCCGCGACCGCGGCGAACGCATACCCGAACACGCCCGTCATGGCGCCCGGGATCACTTGCGCGATGCCGACGCCGAGCAGCCCCCCGACCAGGAGGCCGAGCACGAGCCCGAGCAAGAGGCGCTTCAGCATCGGATCGCGACCGTGCGGACGGGCCACCCCGTCGTCAAGCGTTCTTCGCGCTTCTTCACTTTCCCCTGACGCGGACGCGTGCCGCGCCGCTAGGCCATCCCGTGCGCACGGAACCACTCGACCGCGCGCGCGATCGTCGTTCGTAACGGAGTCGTCGGGAGACCGAGATCGCGCCGCGCCTTCGCCGGATCGAACCACGCGTGCCGCTGTGCGTAGCGGATCGAGCGGTACGTCGCGCGCGGCTCCTCGTGCGACACGTGGTCCGACCACAGCTCGAACCCGAGCGCGATCGCTGCGCCGAGCGTCTTCGGGATCGGCACCGTCGGCGCCTTCACCCCGCCCACGTCGCACACGAGATCGAAGAACTCCTTCATCGTGACGTTGTGGTCGCCGAGGATGTAGCGCTCGCCGACCACGCCCTTCTCCTCGGCGGCGAGGTGGCCCGCGGCGACGTCGTCCACGTCGATGCAGTTGAAGCCGCCGTCGCCGACGCCGGGGACGTCCCCCTTCAACAGCATGAGGACGATCTTGCCCGTCGGCGTGGGCGCGGCGTCGCGCGGTCCGAACGGGAACGCGGGGTTCACGACGACGATCGGCATCCCCGATTCGGCGAAGCGCATCGCCACGCGCTCGCTCAGCCACTTCGTGAGGATGTACTCGTTCGCGACCTCGAAGAGATTGAACTTGGTCGACTCGTCCGCGAGCTGTCGCCCTTCACCGAGACCGATCGCGGCGATCGACGACGTGTAGACGATGCGCTTCACGCGCGCCTTCTGCGCGGCGAGCAGCGTGGTGGTCGTGCCCTCGACGTTCACGCGGTAGATCGGCGTCGGATCCGGGACCCACGTCTTGTAGATCGCCGCCAGGTGATGGAGCGCTTCACACCCCTCGAGCGCGTTCTGCATCGCCTTCATGTCGCAGACGTCGGCGGTCACGCGATCGACGCGCTTGCCCGTCTCGTGCTCGACCTCGTCGAGCGGCACCGCGTTGGCGCCGGGCTCGAGGATCGCGCGCACCTCGCGCCCTTCGCGGAGCAACCTCCGCACGACCGCCGAGCCGATGAACCCTGTGGACCCCGTGACCGCGACCGCTGCCATGTCGCGCGAGGATACCCGGACTGGGGGCGCTCCGGTGCAACGCACAACGCGTCGCGTCATCTTGACGTGGGCGGGGATGGACCCCAGATGTTACCGGGGGTAACTTTCAGCCCGGAGAGCCCACCATGATCGACACGTTCCGCTTCGCGAAGACGCTTTCCACGGCGCTGCTGCAGCCCGAGCTCGAGGTCTTCGACCCGGTCTCGCTGTCGCTCGTCGCGCTCCCCTCGGACTGTGATCTCAACTTCCACCTCAACAACGGTCGCTACCTCGCGCTGATGGACCTCGGGCGCATGTCGCTCGTCGCGCGCAACGGCATGCTCGGCACGTTCGTGCGCCGGCGTTGGAACGCGGTGGTCGGCGCTGCGCAGATCGAGTTCCTGAAGGAGATTCCGATCCTCTCGCGCTACACGCTGACCACGCGCATCGTCGGCTGGGATCCGAAGTGGTTCTTCTTCGAGCAGCGCTTCACCGTCGCCGGAGAGCTCGCGGCCGTGGGGCGCGTGCAGGCGCTCTTCCGCTCGTCTTCGCGCGGTCGTAACGTGAAGGTGCCGACCGCGGAGGTGCTCGCCGAGCTCGGTCCATGGCAGACCTCGCCGAAGCTCCCGCGCGAGTTCGCATCGCTCGCCGCGCCTTCGCCGTTCCGCGTGCAGAAGAAGTTGAGCGTGGACGATCTCCCCGGCCTCGACTGGGCGGCGTGATCACTACTTCGCGCCCTACTTCGTGAGCGACATGACCGTGTCGCCGTCGACGTTCGCCCAGTAGAACGACGTGTCGTCGACGGCGACCGAGTACGGGTGCTTCTGACCGGTCGCGTGGGTGACGACGGCGCCTCCGGTCTTCGCGACGCTCTTCACGCTGCCGCTCGGCGGGTGCGTGAAGTAGATGCGCGTAGCGTCCATCGCGATGGAGCGCGCGCCCTTCTCGCCGGTCGCCAGCGTGACGATCGCGCCGCCCTCCTTCGGGATCTTGGCGATGCGACCGCTGCCCCACTCGGACCAGTAGACGTGCGTGCCGTCGACCGCGATGCCAGTCGTCTTGTCGCCGCCGGTGACGAGCGCGGTCACTGCGCCGCCGGCGATCGGGGTCTTCGCGACGACGCCGGGATCGCTGTCGGTCCAGTAGACGTGGGTGTCGTCGACCGCGAGGCCGACGGGGCGTCCCTTCGCGGTGGCGTGCGTCTCGATCTTCGACCAGTCGATCACCGGCAATGCGACGGTCGCATTCGGATCGTCGATGGGCGCGCTCATCACGACGCGTTCGCCGAGCTCGGTCCAGTAGATGCGGTTGCCACGAACGACGAGCGACCACGGCTCGTGCAACGCACGATGTACGAGCGCCGTCGTCGTACCGCTCGAGCCGGATCCCGGGATCGATTCCGCGATGCCTCCGCCGACGGGTGTCGGTGACGTCCACAGCACACGTCGCCCGTACACTGCGATCGCGTACGGCGTCTTCGCTCCGGCGACGCGCTCGGGAGCACCGCCGGTCTTCGCGACACGCATGACCGCGCCCTCGACGTTCGCGTCGCCTTTGTTCGACCAGTAGACGTGCGTGGCGTCGACGTAGACGCCCCACGGGTGCGACTGCCCGCTCGCGACGACGCGCGCGATCTTCGGCGCGGTGCTGGCCGACGGCGCGGGATCGGCACTCGCCGTCGGCTGCGACTTCGAACACCCGACGAGCGACACGAGCGCGATGACGACGACCCTCACCAACGCGAGGGAATCACTCGCACTGCCCCGCGTCGAGGTGACCGCCCTGCCGAACGAGACCTGAGGTAGTGAATCTTTCGCTCGCCTCCACGATGGCGAACAGGGAGGCGGGGAGGCGGGGAGATCAGAGGGAGCTCGAGCATGAGCTGCCGCGCGCCGACATCAACGTCTCGGCGACCAATGCTGTCGTCGACGTCGTCGCCTCGTCCGGCAGACCTCTGGTACCTCCCTCTCGCCTCCCCGGCTCCTCGCCTCCTGTTGGCGGGCGGCTCCGGTCGAAACCGAAAAGGGGGTTCTCTGAATCGTCGGCCCTCCTGCAGCTCTTGTGCGTGCTAGTATTTCGTGTACGAATCATTCGCGCGGAACGCAATCCGCGGCCGGAGATCTCATGAGCACCCACCAGAGCCCCTTCACCGAGCAGCACGAACAGTTCCGCAAGACGGTGCGCGGCTTCGCCGAGAAGGAGCTCGCTCCGCACCTCGAGGAGTGGGAGGAGAAGGAGATCTTCCCCGCGCGCGAGGTGTTCAAGCGCGCCGGCGAGCTCGGGCTGTTCGCGGCGCACTACCCCGAGGAGAAGGGCGGCCTCGGCGGCGACTACTGGTTCTCGGTCGCCAAGAGCGAGGAGCTCCCGCGGAGCGGCCTCGCCGGCGTGACGATGGCGCTCTTGGTC
>JBKJQC010001040.1:0-3495 GCA_046593995.1 Polyangiales bacterium | reverse complement strand
GCGGGCGGGCCGACGCTGACGAAGGACGTCGCCGTGCCGCTGAAGTGCGCCAACGCTTTCGTCGATGGATGTCAGTCGACCCCTCCGGTCGACAGCGGCACGGGCTACGACAGCGGCAGCGGCTACGACCCCGACACCGGCGATCACGACGGCGGCTCGGTTGCCGCGGACTCGGCGACTACTCTGGCGGACGCCGGCGACGATACGACGCAACTCGAGTCGTCGGATGTACCCGCAACTGCGGACGAGCCCACCGTGCGCGCGCTCACCTGCTCGACCGCGGCCGGCGCGCTGGGGGGATCCTCGAACGCGGCGGTGTTCGCACTCGCGGCGGTCGGCGCAGCGACGTTTCGCAGGCGACGCCGGCGCTGAGCGGACAGCGAGACGAGCGCGGGCCTTCACACCGCGCGCCCACGGCTGACCTCCGCGCGACAGCCAAAGGCCGTTCGGGATGAGCGCGTCCTAGCCGGGAACCAAAGACGCCACTTGCACGTTATTTTCCCGACCCTGACGGGGGGACCGGGGCGGGCTACGCTCCGTAGGGCGCGGCGCTCGGAACTTTCTGCTGCCCCGTACGTCTTGGATTCCCTAGGAGAACGATGACTGGCCCGAAGGACGACGGAGACGACGAGCGCGCGGCCGAGAAGGCGAACGTTCCGCCCGCAACCGGCGCCGTCCGCGGGCCGATGTTCGACCACGGCGCACGCGCCCGCGCGGTCGAGCCCGAGCCGAGCGCACCCGTGCAGCTCGAGAAGCTCGACGTCACGCCGCTCCGTCGCCTCGCCGCACGCGCCGAGGCCCGCATGCGCTTCGGGCGCGCGCTCGATCTCGGTACCACTGCGCTCGCGGGCGCGTTCCTCTTCTCGGCCGTGGTCCTCGCGGCGGCCAAGACCGCGAAGCTCGCCGATCCGACGGCGCGGAAGATCCTCGTCGCGCTCGCCATCGTGCCCTTCCTCGCGTTCGCGATCGGCTGGCTCCGTCGTCTGCCCCCGCTCGCCGGTGCGATCGCGATCGACAAACAGGCGGGCCTCCGCGACCGCATCGCGACCGCGCTCTCGTTCTCCGACAGGGCCTCGAAGGACGGCGCAACGGGCTTCGAGCGCGCCGCGATCGCCGACGGCATCGAGCACGCGAAGAGCGCGTCGCCGTCGCGCGCCGTACCGATCCCGCTGCCGCGCGACGTCCTCGCGGTGTTCGCGCTCGCGGGAGTGCTCGCCGTGGTCTCGATGCTCGAGGTACGGAAGCACGTGACCGAGGCGCAGACGCCGACGATCAACGCGCTCGAGATGGACCCGGACGATCTCGAGGCCCTCACCGACTTCGCGAACCAGCTCAAGGACCAGGCGCACGCCGACGACGACATGAAGGCCGCCGTCGCGGACTTCAACAAGCTCCTCGAGGACCTGAAGAACAAGCGCATCGATCGCAACGAGGCCTTCCGCCGCATGGCGGAGCTCGATCAGAAGCTGCAGAAGAGCGGCGAGCTCGATCGCAAGGCGCTCGACGAGGCGCTGAAGAAGGTCGGCCAGGAGCTGAAGAAGAACGAGAACACCAAGGAGATCGGCACCGCCCTCGAGAAGGGCGACAAGAAGGAAGCCGAGAAGAAGCTCAAGGAGCTCGCCGCCAAGATGAAGTCGGGTCAGCTGAAGCTGAACGACGATCAGAAGAAGGCGCTCGCCGAGGCCATGAAGAAGGCCAAGGACCGCGATCGCGAGAAGACGCTCGCGGAAATGAAGAGCAAGCGCGAGAAGCTCCAGGCCGATCTCGAGAAGATGCGCGCCGAGAAGGAGAAGAACGGCGGCAAGGAGTCGCCGGAGGCCGAGAAGGAGCGGAAGCAGAAGGAGCGCGAGCTCGAGCGCCTCGATCGCGAGGAGAAGGAGATGGCCTCCGCCGATCGCCAGCTGGAGAAGCTCGATCGCGATCTCGAGCAGGCCGCCGCGGACATCTTCAAGGATCTCGGGCTCGCCGCCGCCGACCTCGATGCGGGCGCCGAGGACGTCAACAAGATGGCCGAGGACGACATGACCGCGGACGAGAAGGAGGAGCTACGCAAGCGCCTCAAGGAGCTCCACGATCTCCTCGTCCAGCAGGGAAAGCTCACTCCCGAGCAGCTCGCGAAGCTCAAGGAGTTCATGAAGAAGGCCAAGGGCGCGAAGGGCGGCAAGGGCAAGAAGAGCAAGAAGCCGGGTAAGCCGGGCCAGCCCGGCGACCCTGGTGATCCCGGCGGCGAGGACGGCAAGGACGGCAAAGACGACGACGACGGCGATGGCGATGGCGACGGGAAGCTGACCCTCGGAGCCGACGGCAAGCCGATCCCGATGCCCGGCGCGGGGACGCAGCCCGGTGCCGGTCAGCCTGGCGGCACGCAGCCCGGCGACGGCAAGCAACCCGGCCCCGGTTGGGGCGTCGGCCACGATCCGAAGATGCTCGGCAAGAAGACCGCGAACAAGGTCGGTACGACCGACATCCAGATCGCCGGGCAGGACAACAAGGGAGGCCCGAAGCGGAGCGAGGTGATCCTCGGTGCCGCCGACAAGGGCTTCGTCGGCAAGGGCTACAAGAAGGTCTACGACGAGTACAAGACGGTCGCGGAAGAGGCGCTGAAGCAGGACGAGATCCCCGCGGGGTATCGGTTCTACGTGCGCCGGTACTTCGACCTGATTCGGCCGCGAGACTGAATCGTGCGCACGAGTTCCCGCAAGCTTTCGAAATCGTGCGCACGAGGCGTGCGAAATCTTTCGGACGTTCCCTCCCCCGGCCCCTCCCAAGGGAGGGGTCCCTTCCGACGCACTTGATTTTGCCAGTGCATTTTCCGGTCGATGCGTAAGAAGCTCCGCGTCGAGCGCGTTCTGGCCTCGAGCGCGTCTAGTCTTCCGCGCGCTCTGCCCTTGCGATGAACGGGGCCCCTCCCCTTGGGAGGGGCCGGGGGAGGGCGATTCCGCCATGCGAACTGAACCGCGCGATACTCTCGAAAAGTAGCTCCCTGACCCACTCCGAGAACGGACTGCGAGCCCATGCCTGAGACCTCCCCGATGTCCTCTTCGCCGTCGAGCAGCGTCGTCCACAAGGCCGTCGATGCGTTCCGGGTCTCGATCGACAAGCTCCGCTCGGAGGTCGGGAAGGTCATCGTCGGGAACAAAGAAGTGGTCGACGGATCGATCACCTGTCTGCTCGCCGGTGGTCATGCGCTGCTCGAGGGCGTCCCCGGTCTCGGCAAGACGATGTTCGTGCGGACGCTGGCGCGGGCGCTGAAGCTCGACTTCTCGCGCGTGCAGTTCACACCCGACCTCATGCCGGCCGACATCCTCGGGACGACGATCATCGAGGAGGACGAGGACCGGAAGAAGATCTTCTCCTTCCGCAGGGGGCCGATCTTCGGGAACATCATCCTCGCGGACGAGGTGAACCGCGCCACCCCGAAGACCCAGTCCGCGCTGCTCGAGGCCATGGAGGAGCGTCAGGTCACCGTCGATGGCGTGACGCGGATGCTGCCGC
>JBKJQC010000997.1:0-4394 GCA_046593995.1 Polyangiales bacterium | reverse complement strand
CAGCACGACGCGGGGTTCTTCTCGAACCCTAGACCCTAGACCCTAGACCCTAGACCACGGAGTTCAGTCCCATGCGTCACGGAAATTCAGGCCGTAAGTTCGATCGCAACACGCCCTCGCGTCGCGCGATGTTCCGCAACCTCGCGGCGAACCTGATTCTCAACGAGCGAATCGAGACCACCGACGCGAAGGCGAAGGAGCTCCGTCGCGTGGCGGAGAAGCTCGTCACCCGCGCGATGCGGCTCGGCAAGGTGGCGTTCACGCCGCAGGCCGAGCTCTCGGCCGGCGACAAGGCTCGTCGCCTCCACGCGACGCGCCTCGTCGGCTCGTACGTGGGTCGCTTCGCGACGCGCACCCTCCCGGGCGGCGAGTACGAGAAGGTCGACCTCGTCGAGAAGCTCTTCACGGACCTCGCGAAGCGCTTCGAAGGGCGTCCCGGCGGCTACACCCGCATCATCAAGCTCGGACCGCGCCGCGGCGACAACGCGCCGATGGCGTTCATCGAGTGGGTCGTCCGCAACGACACGGCATCGGCGGGCACGTCCCCCGACGTCGGCGGCGAAGCGAAGACCGAAGCCGCGCAGACTGCCTGAAAGGGCAGCGCGACGACAGAACGGAGGCGTCCCCCGAACAGGGGGGCGCCTTTTTTCGTTGGTGATCGAGCTCGTTGGATCCTGCCTCCGCGGGCGAGACCGAGCGAGATCGGACACGGAACAGGGCCACGGCCACGGCCACGGTGAGACCCGAGACCGATGAGCGCGAGCGCGTTTCGAGAGCGCGCGCCGAGAAGCATGCGGGGGCGGGGCGTAGACCGTCGTAAGTCCGCGAGGCCCCCGTGGCCGTGCCCGTCCGTGGCCGTGGCCGTGGCCGTGCTCGTGGCCCGCTCACTCGTCGCCATCATTTCGCGATCGTCGAGGCGAGCGAGATGGTCGCGCCCGGATGCCAGGCGCGCGGTCCACCGGTGCAACGTCGACGCCTTCGTGTCACGCTCTCGGCACCTTGATCGCGAGGCTTTTCGGGTTCGCCGTCGTCGTGAGCAGTCTGTCGTTGGCTTGCTCCGGCGCGACGTCTGGCGCCAAGGACGAGACGCGCGGGCCGAACGATACCGGGTCGATCGACGACGCCGGCGCGGACTCCGCGGAGGACTCCGCCGAGGACATTGGCATCGAGGACTCGGCGCCGAGCGAAGTCGCGCCCGATGCGCCGCTGCCCGAGTGCTCGCTTCGTCCGAAGTGCGACGCGCCGCTCCCCGATCTGGGTGCCAAGCGCGACTGGAACCACACGAGCACCAAGCTCACCGTGGGTGCTCCCGGCGGCGCTCGGCATCGCGGGCGCGACCAGGTCTACAAGCCTGGACAGACGCAGTGGGCGATCGGGAAGTTCTCGTACTCGGCGAACGACGACGACATCAAGGACGAGGACGTCGACGTCTATCTCCTGCGCGACTGCGGCACGACGTGGACGAAGGTCGGGACCTACAAGACGTCGAACGACGGGCAGTACCCGACCGTCGAAGGCGTCGAGGACACCGGCGGCCGCGTCTACGTGGAGCTCTCGAAGATCCTCGCGCAGCCGCTCGGCGTGGGCCGACATCGCGTGCGCTTCGTCGTCGGCGGCGATCTGACCGGCGCCGATCAGTTCATCGAGGTCCTGCCCGAGGGCGCGCGGTACGTCGTGAGCGACATCGACGGGACGCTGACGTCGAGCGAGCGCGCGTCCTGGACCGAGGCGTTCGGCGGCGCGCCACCTGGTGCGCACCCCGGGTCGGCCGAAGCGATCACGACGCTCGCGAAGCGCGGGTTCTACGTCTTCTATCTCACGGCGCGTCCCGAGTGGTTCGTGCAGAAGACGCGCGACTGGCTCGACGACAAGGGCTTTCCAGCGGGCCTCTTGCACACGACCTTCAGCAACATCGGCGAGACCGGCGCCGCCGCGCACGCCTTCAAGAGCGGCGAGCTCGCGATGTTGAAGACGAAGACCGGGATCGTCCCCACGTACGGCTTCGGCAACACCGACACGGACGTCTCGGCGTACGAAGCGGGGAACATCCAGCCGGCAGCGAACCGCTACTTCTTCGAGCTCATGGGAGATCTGAAGGGCGGTACCTCGCACGCCGACTACGCGGCCCTCGTCCCGACGTTCGCCGCGCTGACGCCTTTCTGCCCCTGAATCAAAAGCAGATGAGTCCGAAGAGCTTGGTGCCGCAGACGAGCGACGTGGTGCAGCAGCCGTCGAGCGCAGGGCAGTCCACGTCGGACGTGCACGGCGTCCCGCCCGTCGAGTCCTCCCTCGCCGAGTCCTGCACGCCGAAGTCGGGGATGTCGTTACCGGTGTCCTGCGTGCCGCTCGTGGTATCGCGCTTCGACGCGTCGAAGGCATCGCCGCCAGCGTCCCTCGTATCGGGCGTGAAGGTGTCGGCCACGAAGGTGTCGGGCACGAAGGTGTCGGGCACGAAGGTGTCGGCCACGAAGGTGTCGGCCACCAAGGTGTCGAAAACGAACGTGTCCTGCACGAACGTGTCGGTCGGCCTCGCGTCTCGGGCGAAGGTGTCCTCGGTCCGCGTGTCCGTCACCGAGCTGTCGCCCTCGTTGGTGTCGGGGTTGGACGCGCCGTCGGTCGCACCCGTGTCGCCGCCGGGCCCGCAGACGCACGCCTCGTACTTCATGCCGTCCACGCAGACCTGCGTGCCTTCGACGCCCGGCGCGCACTCGCAGTCGATCACGACGTCGGGAGAGCAGTTCGGGATCTCGATCTCGCTCGCGCAGCTCGCGAGGAGCAGCGCCGCGAGCGCCAGGAACTTCCTGAACATCGCGGGGAGAGTAGGCCACCGCCGCCGATCGGCAAGTCAGGCCGCGCGGCGGGGGGCGAATGCGACCGCCAGCGCGAAGAGGGACCCGAGGAGCAGGATGATCGTCGCGCCGCTCGCCACGTTCAGGTGGTAGCTCGCCAGCAGCCCCACGGCCGACGCGCCTGCGCCGAGAGCGACCGCGATGGCGGCCACCGTCGAGAGTCTTCGGCCGATCATGCGCGCCGTCGCCGCGGGGATGACGACGTACGCGCTCACGAGCACGACGCCGGCCGTCTTCACCGCGACCACGGTCACCAGAGCGGTCAGGGCCAAGAGCAGGTAGTCGAGCAACGCGACGTTGACGCCGGAGAGCTCGGCGAGCTCGCGGTCGAAGAGCGCGTACGCGAGCTTCGGCCAGATCACGACCAGGATGACGGAGACCACGATCGCGACGCCGGCGGCGACGAGGAGATCCGTCGAGCTCACGGCGAGGATGCTGCCGAAGAGGACCCCTTCGACGTTCACCGGCCTCGCGTTGGACGGTCGGAGACCGAGGAACAACACCCCGAGCGCGAACGATACGGCGAAGAAGACCCCGGTCGCGGTGTCGCCGCGCATCTTTCCGCGACGGAGCACGAAGGCGATGCCGAGCGCGACGAGCACGGTGAAGGGCAGGGCGATCCACGAGCCGTCGCGCACGATCGCGAGCACCTGCGCGTTCGCCTGGATCGAGGCGCGCTTCTCGATGGAGGGACCGACCAAGAGACCGAGCGCGATGCCGCCGAATGCTGCGTGCGCGAGGCCGTCGCCGATGAAGGCGAGCCCGCGCTGCACGACGAGCACGCCGATCAGCGCGCACAAGCCGCCGACGACGACGCCTGCGATGAACGCGCGCACCATGAAGTCCGCGGAGAACGGCTCGGCGAAGAACGCGTAGAGCGGCTGCATCACTCGTCGTCGTGCGCTTCGGTCCCGGAGGGGAAGATCGCGCTGAAGCGCTGCTTGCCGAGGAGCTCGTTCGGTAGGCCCCACGCGACGACGCGGCCGTCGAGATAGAGGATTCGCTCGGCCGTCCGGGCGACCGCGGCGAGGTTGTGGGTGACGAGGATCGCCGCGAGCTCGTCGCTCCGCGAGATCTCCTCCATCACCTCGAGGAGCTCGGCGCGCCCGCCGACGTCGACTCCCGCCGTCGGTTCGTCGAGCACCACCAGCACCGGCTCGGTCACGAGCGCGCGCGCGAGGAACACGCGCTGCGTCTCTCCGCCGGAGAGCGCGTCGAGACCCTTGTCGAGGAGCTTCTCGCCGCCGACGCGTCGCAGCGCGCGCTTCGCCTTCTCGCGCTCTTCGTCGGTGCAGCGCATCGGCCAACCGCCGCGGAGGTTCGCGACGATCAGCTCGACCGCAGTCGCCGGGAAGTCGCGATCGAACGTCTTCCGCTGCGGGACGTAGCCGACGGTGCCGGTGCGCAGGATCTCTCCCGAGGACGGCTTCACCAGGCCGAGAATGGTCTTGAGCAACGTCGACTTGCCCGCGCCGTTCGGGCCGCAGAGGCAGAGGAACTCGCCGCGCGGGACGAAGAAGCTCACGTCCTCGAGGATGCGGCGGC
>JBKJQC010000992.1:0-11211 GCA_046593995.1 Polyangiales bacterium | reverse complement strand
CACCGAGCTCGATCTCGGCTACTTCACGCCCGAGTCGAAGCACTATCGCGGCTACCAGAACGCGGTCGCCGCCGCGATCTGCTCGAAGAGCACGAGGCGATTGACGATGGCGAAGTTCGCGCCGGCGGCGACCGCGTTCTGGTAGCCGCGATAGTGCTTCGACTCGGGCGTGAAGTAGCCGAGATCGAGCTCGGTGATGGACGGCGTCTCTTCCTTCGCCATGGCGAAGTAGTTGGTCGCGAGCCCGTGGCCGAAGCCGCGGCTGCCGGTGTGGACCTGCACGAACAGCGTCCCCGTCTCCTCGCACTTCTGCAGCTCGATGAAGTGGTTGCCGCCGCCGAGGGAGCCGAGCTGATCGAGCCCGCGCTCGGGGCGGCCCGCACCTCCCCACGGCACGTCCCAGTCCTGATCGACCGGGATGCGGTGTCGCTCGGCGTGCGCGCGATCGAACGTCGCGCCGTACTTCTCGACGTAGTGCTCGGCCCCTCCGCGGACGATCTCCTGCAGCTCTTTCTGCGTGAGCTTCCCGAACCGCACGCTCGATCCGCCCGCGCCCATCGACACGCGCTCCATCACCTCGCGGTTGAAGTCGAGCTTGCGATCCGGCGTCGCGGCCTCGGCGGGCACGGCGCTCTTCGCGCTCATCATGCCGCACCCGATGTCGAACCCGACGGGGCCCATCGCGATCGCTCCCTCGTTGCGGTCGGTGAGGATCACGCAGCCCACCGGGACGCCGTAGCCGTAGTGCACGTCGGGCGTGATCGCGACCATCTTGGTGCCGGGAAATCGGGTCGCGTTCACGATCTGCCGGTACAGCGTCGTCTCCGCCTCGCCGAGCAGGGACGGCGTGAGGAACATCCGGACGTCGACCTCGCGCGTGTCGCGCGTCTGCAGCCGGTAATAGCCGCCGCCTTCGCCCTCGCGGAGAACGGCGTGTCGCTTCCAATCCGGTTCGTCGAGCAGAGGGCTTCCCACGTCACGAGCGTGCGCGCGGCCGACGCGAAGGGCAACCGGTTTGGGACGCTCGCCCCGGGCACTTTACCCGCTGCGCGCGCGGTGCTGCGCTCTCGCGAAACGATGACGCGTACTCCGAGCCTCGTTCCCTGTACGCGTTGTCGTCGTCACGTTCGCGGCGACGCACTGCGCTGCCCCTTCTGCTCGTTCGGCGCGAGCACGTTCGCGCGCGCGCTCGTCTCCGTCGCGGCAGCCGCTGCAACGACCGCGTCGCTCGGAGCGTGTTACGGCGCGCCCCCGAAGGCGAAGCGCTCGCACGAGCACACGTTCGAGCTCGACGAGCCCGCCGAGCGCGTGTTCGCCTGGGTCGAGGCGGGTGGCGTCACGCTCGGTTGCGTGACGAAGGCGCAGCCGGACGGGAGCCGCGTCGCGCAGTGCAACGAGCTCTCGCTCCAGCTCACGCCGCACGACAAGAAGACGGTCGTGCGCTGCACCGGCGGCACCATCGGCGTGTGTCGGGACCGGCTCGACAAGCTCCGCGCCGCAGTCGAGACGACCGACGCCGGCGCGCCATGAGCGCGATGCCCACGAGCGCAGCGCTCCCGCTCTCCCTCGCCGTCCTCGCGATCTCGTGCGGTTCGGAGCCCGCCGACGTCGAAGCGATCCCCGATGCGAGCGGCGACGTCGGGCGCATCGACGACACGGGCGCGGCCGCGGACGACGCGGCGTCTTTCGACACCGCGAGACCGAGCGACGCCTCCGCCGACGCAGTCGTCGTCTCACAGGGCCTCCGCGCGGAGTACTTCGACGGCTTCGACGATCCGCGCGTCGTCCGTACCGATCCGCAGATCGATTTCGATTGGAGCGCTCAGCCGCCCGCGCCGGGCGTCTCGCGCACGCACTTCTCCGTGCGCTGGACGGGCGAGCTCGCGGTGCCGCTCGCGGAGACGTACACCTTCGAGACGCGGTCCGACGACGGCGTGCGCGTCGTCGTCGACGACACGATCGTTTTCGAGAACTGGTCCGGTCACTTCGCGACCACCGACACGGGATCGATCGCGCTCACGGCGGGCACGCATCGCCTGCGGATCGAGTACTTCCAGCTCGACATCGGCGCGGAGTTCCATCTCTACTGGTCGTCCCCGTCGACGCCGCGGGCGCTCGTCCCCGCGCGCGCGCTCCGTCCGGCGAACGTCGCGAGCGCAGATCGCGCACCGGCGCCTCCGTATCAGAACCCCGTGCGCCCAGAGGACTGTCCCGACCCCGGCGTGATGCGCACCGAGGAGGGGGGACGCGCGGCCTACTACATGGTCTGCACCGGCGGCCCCTTCACGATCTTCCGCTCGCCGGATCTGGTGCGTTGGACCGCGACCGGGAGCTCGATCATGCCCTCGGGCAAGGCGCCTTGGTCCGCCAACGGCAACCGCAACTGGGCGCCGGAGCTGCACCCGATCGGCACCAAGTTCGTCGCGTACTTCTCCGCGGTGAACGCGGCCGACAAGCTCGCGATCGGCGTCGCGTCGGCCGACACCCCGACCGGTCCGTACACGGTGACGAACGCGCCGCTCGTCGACGATCCGACGCCCGGTGTGATCGACGCGACGTACTTCCGCGACGACGACGGCAAGCACTATCTGTACTGGAAGCGCGACGGCAACCAGAACGGAAACCCCACGCCGATCCTCGTGCGCGAGCTCGCGCCGAACGGGCTCTCGTTCGCCGCTGGCTCGACCGCGACCGAGGTGCTGACGAACGATGCCGCGAGCTGGGAGGGGGGCGTCGTCGAGGCGCCCTGGGTCGTGAAGCGCGCCGGCAGCTACTACATGTTCTACAGCGGCAACGTGTACGACGCGCGCTATCGCACCGGCGTCGCGCGCGCCGCCTCGCCGAAGGGGCCATTCACCAAGCGCGGGGCTCCCATCCTCGTGAACAACGCGAAGTTCCTCGGCCCGGGGCACGGCTCCGTCGTGACCGCGCACGCATCGGATTTCCTCGTCTACCACGCGTGGCTCGCGAACGCGGCGGGCGCGATCGCCCCCGGGGGACGTCAGGTGCTCGTCGACGCGATCGTCTGGGAGAACGGCTGGCCGAAGATCGCGAACGGCTCGCCGAGCAGCTCGCCCCAGCCCTACCCGTGATCGATGCGAGGCTTCATCAGGGTACGGTCTGCGCGAACATGAGCTGCGCCGCGAAGTAGAGCGGTGCACCCCACGCGCGCGTGACGAGCGACGGCTTCACGAAGCGATTCTGGGCGACCGACATGTCCGAGAAGTAGAAGGCGATCGCCGCGAGCGGGATCAGCGCACCGCCGCTCCCCACCGACGCGCCGATGGCGAGCGCGACCATCACCGAGAGCACGAAGACGTACGCGATCACGGCCTTCTTCAGCCCCGCGGGAGCGTGCGCGACGAAGTAGCGACCTGCGAGGAAGCCGACGATCGCGAGCAAGGCGCCGGCGCCGAGCGCGTACGCAGGGACGATGCCGCGCACGACGAATGCGATCGCATACGCGACGTGCGCAGCGAGGAACGAGAGGATCCCGGCGAGGAACACCCGCTGCGACTTCGGGATCAAGAGCACGTCGCCCCACCACGAGAGGACGAGCGCGACGAGCACCCAGCGACCGTAGGACGTGATCCATGCGCCGTTCGCGATCGCTGCAAGCACGAAGCAGGTCGAAGCCGTCGGCTTCGCGATCCATGCCAGCGCGCGTGAACCTCTCGCCTCCGCGATCAACATGGCCGCGACGGCGATCGCCATCACGATTGCGTACGGAAGCACGAGACGACCGTAGCGAACGCATGCTCGTTTCGGCCATCATGTTCGCCTTCTGATGGAAGAGTGGATTCCGCGAGGGCGGCGCTCGCCGATGTTGTTCGACGAGCTCCCCGGGCTCGCGGCGATGCCGTGGCGCGCGCTCGCCCACCTCCCGACGCCGGTCGAGAGCTGCGACGCGATCGCACCGTGGCTCGGGCGCACCGGCGTCTTCATGAAGCGCGACGACCTCGTCTCGCCCCTCTACGGGGGCAACAAGGTCCGCCGCTTCGAGTTCGTCCTCGCCGACGCCGAGGCGCGCGATCGTAAGCGCATCGTGACGACGGGCGGCATCGCGTCGACCCAGGTGATGGCGACGGCGACGTTCGGCCGCGCGTGCGGGTTCGCGGTGCGCGCAGTGCTCTTCGACCAGCCGCTGACGCACTTCGCGCGGCGGGCGGTGCTCGCCGATGTGAGCCTCGGCGCAGAGCTCGTGTGGGGCGGCGGCTACGCGACGACGATCGCGCGCACGCTCGCGGCCTACCACCGCGACCGGGGGAACTACTTCGTCATGCCCGGCGCGTCGGATCCGATGGCCAACCTCGGCTACCTCGACGCGATGCTCGAGCTCGACGCGCAGGTGCGGGCCGGCGAGCTCCCGCGGCCCGACGTCATCGTCGTCCCGAGCGGCTCGTCGGGGACGCTCGCCGCACTCGCGCTCGGCGCCGCCTATCTCGGCTGGGACACCGAGATCGTGGGCGTACGCATCACCGCGTGGATCGCGTGCAACCGGCTCACCGTCTCCCGCGTGCTGCACGCGACGTCGCGCTTCGTCGCACAGCGCGATCCACGCTGGACGCGTCGCGCGCTCCGCCCACGCTGGTCGATCCACCACAGCGCGATCGGCGAGGGGTACGGATATCCGACGCGTGAATCCGTCGAGGCGATCGCGCAGGTGCAGACGCTGATCGGTACGCCCGGCGAAGTCACGTACACCGGCAAGGCCCTCGTGGGCTTGCGCGCGCTCGCCCACGAAGAGCGGTTCCGCGGGAAGACGCTCCTCCTCTGGAACACGCTCTCCGCGGTCAGCCCGGAGGTCGCACCCGACGCACGCGCGCGCGTGCCGCGCTCGCTCGAGTGGATGTTCGAGCGCCCCACCGTCGCCTGATCAGACGGCGACGTGGCGTGATTCGCGCGCTTCGGATGCGCGTCGGCGTCAACGTGCGGCGAGCCAGTTCTCTACGCGGAGGCCGTCGAAGACCTCGAAGTGGCCGACGTTGGCGGTGACGATCACGGCGTCGTGCACCGTGGCGGTTGCGGCGATCTGCCCATCGGCGAGGTCGACGACGCGGCCCGCGGCGCCGAGGCGCGCGCGTTCTGACGCATGCCAACGCGCGGCGCGCTCGCCGTAGGGGAGGATGCGGACGGGCGCGACGATCTCGGCCATGAACGCCTCGAGCTCCCTGCGCCGTCGGGAGCGCGGCAAGCGCTCGATGCCGAACCACATTTCGTGAAGGACGACGGCGGCGGTCACGATCACGCCCGTGTGCCGGGTGAACGCCCGCTCGAAGGCGCGGGAAGGGTTCGGATTGGAGAGCGCGGCGAATACGTTGGTGTCGAGGAGGCAGAGGGTCATCAGTCGAAGTCGACGACGCGGCCGGGGGAGCGATCGCGAAAGGAGCGCACCTCGTCGTCGGACAAGCCCTCGAAGTCGTCGGGCAGGCGGGCGCGCCACGCCTCGACCGCCTTCCAGAGGCCGCCCGGCTCAGCGCGCGGCTTCTTGATGCGGTCGTACTCCTCGGCGGAGAGGAGTACGGCGACGCGCTTGCCGCGGCGGGTGAGGTCGACGCGTTGGCCGCGCTCGACGTCGCGGACGAGGCCGGTCAGGTGGTCGCGGGCTTCGGCGAGGGAGACTTTTCGAGGCACAGGATGAGTATGGCGCTTTGGGTGGCCATGTCGAGCGAGAGCGCCATCCAGGTGGCCATGTCACGAGGAGGCCACGGAGCTCGCTATCGGCGCCGAGCCGTTGAGTCACGGCGTGAACATCTGCTGGAGCAGCGACAGCACCTTCTCGAACGCTGGCGCCGAGAGCCTGCCGACGCGCTTCACAAGTCGCTCACGATCGATGGTCCGGATCTGGTCGAGAACGACGAAGCGATCTTTTCCTGCGAAACGGCACGCGACGGGGAACGGGTACGCCTGCCCGGCCGTGGTCATCGGTGCGACGATGACAGTCCTCAGGTGCGCGTTGAGCTCATCGGGCGATACGACGACACAGGGGCGCGTCTTTTGAATCTCGGAACCTCGGGTCGGATCGAGGCTCACGAGGTGGACGTCGCCGCGTTTCGGCGACGTCGCCTTCACCAGCGCCACTGTTCCTCGTCAAAGTGGGTGGGCCGCGCGCGATCCAGCAGCGCGGACCGAGAGTCCGCCGCGAGGCGTGCTGCCGCCTCGGCCCACCCAGCGCGTGGCGCCGTCACCGGAGAGATGACGACGGACCCGTCCTCCACTCGCAGCTCGACTTCGTCCTCGAGGCCGAGTTGCTCGATGAGCGGCTTCGGCAAGCGAACGCCGCGCGAGTTGCCCATGCTCACCAAGCGTGTCTTCATGGAGGTACATTGTACGTCCGCCGGTCGGTGGCGCAGCAAGCAGTGGCGGACGGTGGCGCGCGTCGAAGTCAGCGCGCCGCGTTCACGGCGTGACGGTGATCGTCCCGACGCGACATCGCTCAGCGTGGCTTGCCCTTCTTCTCGAGCACCGCGGCGGTCTCGTTCCCCTCGGTCGTGCCGTCGGCCTTGCGCAGCAGGTAGTCGAAGATCGACTCCTCCTCGACCTCGACCTTCGTGCCGGTCTTCAGCCCCGGGATCTCGAAGGCGTCGTTCTGCAGGACGCCTTCGATGGTCTTGCCCTTCCAGGTCACGACCTCGATCCACATGAACTCGTTGTTCCCCTTCGGCGTGGCGAAGGGGGCCTTCACGAGCAGGTGCTCGAGGCCCGGGGCGCCGTTCGTCCAGCGCGGCTTCTCCTTCATCACGCGCGCACGCGCACGCATGCTCGCGGCCTTCAGCTCGGCGTCGTCGTTCTGGATGCCGACGACGGCCTCGTGCGCGCCGTAGATCTGCTGGAGGAGCGCGTTCTGCCGCTTGTTCAGATCGTCCGCGCTCCCGGGGAACGCGATCGCGACGAGTCGATTGTCCGCGTCGCCGTCCTTCGGCTTCGCGAACGCCAACGTGACGGTGCCCTGACCCTTCGCGCCCGCGAGGATCACGTGCTCGTCGCGCGCGCGCTTCGCCTTCAGCGCCGGGATGTCGATCGCGACGCGCCCTGCGGCGGAGACCAGCGGGTTCTCGACGAGCGTCTGGCAGACCGCGTTCACGAGCGCGCCCATCGTCTCCGAGTCGCTACCGCTCACCTGATCGACCGAGACGTCCGGGAGCCCGAACTTCGCCATGCCGAGGGTGACCACGCGGAAGAGGTTCCCGTCGCGATAGACGTGGATGGTGACGTGCTTCGAGGCGATGGGGATGCCCTCGTCGAACGCCTCGCGGCGCTCGTCCCAACGCGCGCGCGAGAACGCGAGGCGGGTGCTGTCGTCCCAGATCAGGGCGTCGGTCTTCCCCGCGACCTCGCTCACGACGCGCATCGCCGCGCGGAGATCCGCGGCGTTCGGCGACACGAACACGAACGGCGTGACGGCGACGGCCTCCTGCAGGCTCGTCTTCTCGGCTTCGGTGAGCCCGGGCCCGTTGTACGCGAGCTGCTGCAGCGTCGGCGCGGGCCATGCGCTCAGCTCCGCGTCGGCGACGACGACGACCGGCTCCGTCGGCACCTGGCCGGTCGGCTTCTCGAGGATCTTGAACGGGCTCGGCGGAAGGATCGTCCGCACGACCTTTGTGGGCTTCTTCGAGTGGTAGAGCGCGACGTCGAAGCGCGCATGTCGGCGGAGGTCGCCGGCCGGGACTGGCACCGCCGTGATCGTCCCTGCGTCCGCGACGTCGACGAGCTTCGCCGGCGCGGGCGCTTCTCCGTGGGGCGATGGCGTGGTCGCCGCGTCGGGGCCTCGGCGCGCGAGATGGAGCCGCGCCGCGCCGAGACCGCACACGATGGCGACGACCACGACCAACCGCGCGACGACGTTGCGCGTCTGCCGGGTCAACTGAGGCGGAACCTGAGGAGACCGTGCGCGGCGTCTCGCGCGCACATCCGGCAGTAGCCCATCGTCTCGAGACGCGCGATCGCCCCCTCGGCCGTCTTCTTCCGGGTGTTGTCGAGCGCCTTGCCCTCGTCCTCGACGAGCACGAGCACGTCGCGACAGACGTCCGCGATCGCCTTCTTGCGCTCGACGAACGTCGTCTCCTTCAGCTTCTTCACGTGCTGCGGGAAGACGACGTGGTTCTTCACCGGCTGTCCCGAGTGGTCGATCGACCACGCGGCGATCGAGCTGATGATCCCGCGGCGGAAGTCGGCGGGATCGCCGCGCGTCCCGAGCAGCTTTTCGACGTGCTGCATGAGCGACGTGTCCGCGTCCTCGTACTGGCCGGTGTGCGCGTTCTTGACCTTCTCGCCCTTCACCCACACGGAGACGTGGCGCACGTAGCGGTCGAAGAGATCGAGCCAGGAGCGCTCCTCGACGAGGCCGGACGCGACGCGGAACTCGTCCTCCCAGTGATCGAGGAGGCGCGTGCGCGTGTGCTCGCGGAAGGCCTTCATGTCGTGGTAGCCGCCGGCGAGGATCTCCTGCTGCAGCCACTCGTACTCGGTCGTGCGGCTCGAGAGCTCGTCGAGCTCGTCGAGCACGGCGAGGGGCGAGAGGCACGAGAAGCGCGGATCCTGCGCGGCGTCGAGCAGCACCGTCTTGAGCTCGCGCGGCGAGGCGCCGACCCGTCCCTCGTAGATCGGGTAGGCCTTGCTCTCCTCGTAGACGTCCTTGATCGAGGCGCGGAGGACCTTCGTCTGCTCCGGATCGAGCCGCTCGGGGACGATGCCGTGCGCGTAGAGATCCGCCTTCTCGACGGCGGTCAGCGTTCCGACGACCGCGGCGAGGTTCTTGTCGAAGCGCTCCGGCGACGGCTTGCGCATGCGCGTGAGCACGGCGAAGAGCGCGGCGACGAACGTGGCGTGCGGGGCGACGTGGCGCCGGACCTGGGGCGCGATCTGCGCGTCGTAGATCTCTCTCTCTTCGACGAACGAGCGGAGGTACGGCGTGCGCACGAGCTCGAGCCGGCCGCGGAACGAGGCCCACTCGGGGTGCTCGCGGAGCGCCGAGAGGTGCACCTCGTTGGCGCTCCCCATCATCACGCAGTTGAGCTGCACGTTC
Organism: Polyangiales bacterium; assembly: GCA_046593995.1. GTDB lineage: Bacteria > Myxococcota_A > Polyangia > Polyangiales > JADJMO01 > JALHOE01. The sequence goes on along the minus strand of JBKJQC010000992.1, from coordinate 2,186 downwards.
TGGTTGTGGAGCGCGACCTCACCCGTCTCGATCGAGAGCTGCAGGTACTTGTACGCATCGAGCGGCCGCTTGAGCAGATCGCTGTACTCGAGGAGCCCGCCGTGCGCATCGACGAGCTCGCCGAACGCCTCGAAGAGCGTGGTCGCCTGCAGCGACGCGGGCAGGGCCCCGAGCGAACGGTCCGCCGTGATCTGCCGTTCGCCGGCGTCGACGCTCATCTGCGGGCCGATGGTGACGGCGCCGGTGCGATAGCGACGCGAGATGAAGTAGCGCTCGACGCTCACGTGCCGCAGCACCTGCTTCAGGTCACCGCGGTAGTTGTTGAGGAGCGCCTCGTAGACCTGCTGGCTCTTGTGCGAGAGGCGCCCGCGCATCAGCCACTCGGGGGGCGGCTCGTGCATGCCGGCGCCGGTGAGCGCGCGCTCGACGATCTCTTTCCGCGCGGGGATCGGCAGGAGGAACAGGGGATGGTCGCGGATCTCGCAGTGGAGCTTCGCGTCGATGAACTCCTCGTCGAGGAGCGCGAAGGAGCCGTCCTCGCGCGACACGCCGTCCTCGCCGCCGAAGCCGATCTTGCTCTTGATCGTCTTCATGCTGGGGAACACCCAGTGGAAGCGGTAGAGCGCGCCCTCGTCGAGCGTCGAGTAGTTCTCGAGCGCGCGCATGAGACAGAGCGCGATCGTCGACTTGCTCGAGCCGTTCGGGCCGTGGAGCAGCACGAGCTTGTTCGCGCGCCCCTCGCGGCCGAAGTTCTCGAGGATGCGGAAGATCTCCCCCTGCACGTCCTCCTGGCCGATGAGGTGCTCACGACGCACGGTCGGCTCCGCGAACGGGAGATCGAAGAGCGTGTAGCGCGTGCGCTTCCCCCACGGCTTGTCGACCGTGGTCGTGCCGTAGTGGTGGAACATGTCGCGCAGGTACCGGCTCGCGTCGCGCGAGTGGCGCGCGGGGTCCTTCGCGTAGAGCTCGAGATACTCCTGGAAGGAGATCACGCGACGCGCGATCTCGAAGCCCTTCTGCACGGACTCGGCGATGCGATCGAGATCGCCGAGCAGCGTCTGCTCGGGCGACTGCTCGGGCGACTGCTCGGGCGACTGCGAGGGCGCGTTCCCGTTCGTCTGGGGGCCCGGCGTGCTGGGGGGGCGCGGGCGAGTCTCTTCGCTCTGCTCGGGCATCGGTCTCGTGATCGTACTCGCTATCGCGGTCGGTGGGGCGGGTCAGCGCTCTCGGTGATGTCGACCTGGAACCGCCGAGCCGGACGCGGCCGACGGCCCGAAATGGCGTTCGCGCTCGGTTGCACTACGCTGAGGAGCTCATGACCACGCTTCGGGCTGCGATGCCGCTCACCGCCTTCCTGCTCGCTCTCGCGACCTCGGTCGCGATGTCGGCCTGTCATCGCCACGCGCGCGATGCGAGCGACGAGGCGGACTGCCCCGACGGCGCGCAGTGGGACGGCGTCCGCTGCGTCCGCACCGAGGTGGCGTGCCCCGACGGCTCCTCGTGGGAAGAAGGAAAGTGCGTCGCCGAGGGCTCGAGCCCGGGCGGATCTGCGCTCGGCGCGGGACCGTCGCTCGCGGGCACCTGGGTGGTGACCGGTGCGCGCCCCGACGGTGCCCAATACTCCGGCAACGCCGTCATCGTGAAGGGCGCCGCCGGCACCTACAAGATCACGTGGTCGATCGGCTCCGCGAGCTATGACGGCCTGGCGGTGCGCCGCGGCGACGTGGTCTCGGTCGGATGGGCCGACGCGATCGCGAAGGACTACGGCGTCGTCGACTTCGCCGCGAAGGGCGATGGCAAGCTCGAAGGCAGCTGGTGGGACGCGGGTCGCCCGAGCGGCCCCGGGCGCGAGCTCCTGAGCGGTGGGACGCCGAGCCTCGCCGGCGTGTACACGATCGATCAAGGCGTCGGCCCCGACGGCACGAGCTACGGCGGCACGCTCGACCTCGCGGTCACCGGCGAGCTGCACACGCTCATGTGGCACGTCGGCAAGGACACCTTCCGCGGCCTCGGCATCCGCACCGGCGAGCTCCTCTCGGTCGGCTTCGCGACCGATCCCAAGGCGAACTTCGGGGTCGTGCAGTACATCGCCCAAGGCGACACGCTCGAGGGTCGCTGGGCCGAGTGGTCCCAGAAGACCGCGGCCCTCGGCACCGAGCGCCTCGTCCGAAAAGACTGAGGGAGGG
>JBKJQC010000865.1:0-4235 GCA_046593995.1 Polyangiales bacterium | reverse complement strand
GTCGCGGGCTCGCGTGGCCGTGCCGTCGTGCGCGACGTTCCATCGCACGCGGCCGCGCACGACGTCTCCCGTCGTGCCCGCGATCGCGAACGGCTGCCCGCTCCCGGCGTGGGCGACGAGGAGGGCGCCCTCACGCTTCGCGCGCGCTGCGAGCCCCGATTTCGGCGGGGCGCTCGGCGATGCCGCGCACCCGAGCACAATCGCCGCCGCGAGCACGAACGCACGCTTCACGGTAGAAGCGTGCGATCCGCGCTCGGTTCGCGCCACCCGATCACCCAGAGAGCACTCAGGGAGCCGTGATCGAAGGCACCGCGTCGTTCAGGAGCGAGGCCGAGAACTCGGTGCTCATGGTGCGCGCCTTCGGCACCTTGAACACGACGAAGTGACCGTCGCTCCCGCTCGGCGGGCTGAACTGCGCGATCCCGACGGTGACCTTCCCTCCCGCCGCGTTCCCCTTCACGGGCAGCGCCACGGCGGGCATGCCGGCGAGCTTGGTGATCTCGGGGATGTCGTACACGACGGGCTCGAGCAGCGGGAACGCGCCTGCGATCGCGCCGGCCTCGATCGTGCGAGGCGGAGAGAAGTTGTCGCCGCTGCCGTCGGGGTTGATCCCCTCGGTCATGAGCACGCTCTTCGGCACGTGCCCGGTGAACGGAGCCTTGGCGATCGCGCCGTAGTAATGCACCGGATCCGATGGATCGACGATCGTCTGCACGAGCGAGAGTGCGGGGTGGAGCACCGTGAGCTCGTCCTCGTTCTCCGCCTGCACGCCGAGGAAGACCTTCACGAGCCCGGCGACCGACGGATCCGGCTTCACCTTCATGAGGAGCGAATACGAGATCGCCGAGCCTGCTCCGGAGAGCACCCCCCCCTTCGTCTGATCGTCGACCGCGAGGAGGAGCGCGCCGTTGAGGCCCCCCTGCGAGTGGCCGAAGAACCCGATGCGCGCCGGATCGAACGTGATCGCGGCGCCCGTCTTCGACACTGCGGCCGCGACCGTGAGCGCGCCCGTCGCGATCAGGCGTGCGCGCGCGACCTCGTTGATCGCCGACTGACGTGAGTTGGTCCGCGCAGCGGTGGCGTTCGAGAGGTTGAAGAAGGCGAGCGAGATCTTCGAGTCGCGATCGGGATCGGTCAGCGCCGGGGCCCCGGGGCGCGTGCCGTGGAAGATCTGATCGACGCCCATCGACGCGAGGCACTTGGTCGCGAGCGCCCGCGCGGTTCCGTCGTCGAGAAACGACGTCCAGTCGCCGGTGGTGCCGTGCGCGTAGAGCACGATCGGATAGCCCGCCGCCGGGGCCGGACATTTCGTGGCGTTCGGCACCGCGAGCTTGAAGCGGAGCTCGAAGTCGCGCTGCTTCACGGGCTTGCCGCTCGCGTCGAACACGAAGCCGCCGCCGACGCTCGAGAACGGCGGCGTGCCTTCTTGGTAATCGGGCGAGCCTTCGTACTCGCCGGTGTATTGGTCGAAGTCCGCGTTCGTCCCGTCGGCAGTGAGCGTCTTCAGCTTGGGTGCGGGGAGCGTGCGCGCGTGCTCGGCGACGGCGAGCGTCTCGGCGACCGGGTCGCTGGTCGTGAACACGGAGAGGTGCGCGATCGACGTCTTCGCGACGCCGGCGACGACGACGGCGTCGATGGCCGGCTTCCACGCTGCGCCGACCGTCCCCTTGGCCTCCAGGACCTCGTTCAGCGCCGTGCTCGGTCCGAACGCCTGGCCCGCACGCGTCTTCACGCTGCGCGTCGCGACGATCGCGTAACGCGTCTTGAAGCGGAGCGGTCGCCCGAGCGCGGGCGCCCAAGACAGCGTGTTCGGCGCGAAATAGTAGTCGCCGATGCGGTCGCGGAACTTCCAGATGATGGGGTGGCGCTTCCCCTTGTCGGGGCTCGTGTCGTCGACGTCGATCAGCTGCAGCGTCGACGAACCGTCGAGCGAGCCCTTCGCGTCGATGGGTAGCGTGCCTTCGTCGAGCGGCGCGGCGAACGTGAGATAGCCCGCGGCCGCCGGCGAGAAACCATCGACCTTTCCGCGGATCGCGTCGAGGTACGAGCGAATGAGCCCGGACTGTCGGGGATTGGGCCAGCCGTCGACGCGGATGAACTTGCCGTCCTTGCGGAAGTCGCTGGGCCACGGGTGGTCGAACCAACGGTCTCCGTCGAGGTCCGCGGCCGACTGCGGCGTCGTGAACACCGAGAGCGGCGCCTCCTGGGGCCCGGAGTCGCTCGGAGGCGCCGTCGGCTCGTCGCTCGAGCTGCACGCAGGCGAGATGCACAGGAAGGCGGCCAGCGTGAAGCGCGTGACGCGAAGGATGCGGCAACGACCAAGCATGCGCGCGAGCTTAGCTCTTCATGTGGGCGACGTCGCGACACGCCCTCGTCGCAGGTTTCGGCGGTTTCCTCGAGCCGATCGTGTTTGACGACACGCTACGATGCGCCATGACCAGTCGTGAGTTCTGGGAGCAGCGCTGGGATCAGAACAAGACGGCCTTCCACGAGGGGAAGCCGAACGATCTGCTCGAAGCGCACGTCGCGAGGCTCGAGGACCATCGCGAGAACCCGCTACGGATCCTCGTGCCGCTCGCCGGCAAGGCGGAGGATCTGCGCTACCTCGCAGGGCGCGGGCACGAGGTCGTCGGCGTCGAGTTCGTGTTCGCCGCGATTGACGCGTTCTTCCGCGCTCGAGGGCTCGATCCGCAGGAGCATCACCTCGAGCTCGGAGAGCACGACGCGTATCGCGCCGAAGGTGTGACGCTGGTCTGCGCCGACATGCTCGGCGTGAGCCCGGACGCGCTCGGGACGTTCGACGCGATCTACGACCGCGCTGCACTCGTCGCGATCGAGCCTGCCATCCGCGAGCGCTACGTCGCGACGTGTCGGGCGTTGTCGAACGACGGCGCCGCGACGTTGCTCGTCGCGTTCTCCTACGAGGAGCGCATCGAGGGGCCGCCGTGGAGCGTCGATCGCGCGGTGGTCGACGCGCTCTTCGCGGATCGCTCCATCGAAGTGCTCTCGACGCGTCCCGCCACGGTGGCCCCCGGCCTCGCCGCGGCGGGCGTCCGCGCCGTATGCGAGACGGCCTACCTCATCGGGACGTGAGCTCGTCCCTGCTCGCCTCGATCGTCGCGAGCGTCTCCTCGATCCATCGCTGGATGGTGGCAGGGAACGGCCACATCCAGCCGTAGTCGCCGGACGTGAAGCGCCGGATGATCTCCTCGTGGAGGCGCGGATCACGCGCAGCCTCGAGGCCGAGCACCTCGGCCGTGGCCCGCAGCGTCTCGACGTACGCCTCCCACTCGATGCGCGCACGCCCGTAGGCGAGGCCGATCGGCAACAGCGGGACGAGGTAGAGAAAGGCGAAGGGCACGAACCCGTAGCGCCGCCGTTGGCGGAGATGCACCCGTTCGTGGCGGAGCAGGATGTAGCGAGCGTCGTCGCTCGACCGTGGCCACGCCGTGGGGACCCACAGCGTGTCTCCCAGCACGGTGTGGTACTTCGTCAGATACGATCGCTGCGCGCCGAGCGTGATGAGGCGCAACGCGACGTCGATCGCCCTCTGCAGGGCGCTCTCGTTCTTCGGTCGGATGACGAAGGAGGGGAACTCGCGCTTCATCTCGGCGACGAACGCGTCGCTGCGAGGGTGGCCGTCCGAGCTCGGTGACGCCGGGATCACGTCTCGCAGCATACGGGCCGGCGGTCAGGCGCAGTCGTCGCGCGTGCCCGAAGCCGACGGCCAGATGGCCGGCGCCGGCCGCCGGCGGCACTTCCGCCCGGGCAGACCCGACCTCGACCTTGGGCTTCTCGCGCAATCACGCGGCTAGGCCTTGAAGCAAGTGCCCCCGGACGTTCTACTTGGGGACGGATGTCGAGCGCCCCCCCCGGCCCGCGATCGCGGCGCCCTGGCTACGAAGACCCCGGAGAGACGATCGTCCTCCAGGCGAAGCCGCGAGGGGCGTCGAAGCGCGATCGTGGGATCGTCACGATCACCGACGGTCCCGGCGCCGGTCGCGTGATCTCGCTCGGCGACGCGATGGTCGCGACGCTCGGTCGTTCGGCCGACTGCACGGTGTGCATCGCCGACGGGAGCCTCTCGCGCGAGCACGCACGCATCGCGCGCCCGGCCGGTCGCTTCATACTCAAGGACGCCGGCTCGAAGAACGGCAGCTTCGTCAACGGCGAGCCCGCGACCGAGGCCATCGAGCTGAAGGACGGCGACAGCATCCAGCTCGGCGCCACGTCCA
>JBKJQC010000861.1:0-4043 GCA_046593995.1 Polyangiales bacterium | reverse complement strand
CCGGCGGGGAGGTCGCGCACGAGGCGCGGGCGATCGAGCGAGAGCTTGTCGAGCTCGAGGACGTTGAGATCGGCGCGCATCCCGGGCGCGATCACGCCGCGGTCGCGGAAGCCGACGTAGCGCGCGGGATCGCTCGTCAGCATCTGCACGGCGCGCTCCAGCGCGAGCTTGCCGCGCGCGCGGTCGCGCGCCCAGTGCGCGAGGAAGAACGTCGAGTAGCTCGCGTCGCACACCGTGCCGACGTGCGCGCCGCCGTCCGAGAGGCCGACGAGGGCCTGCGGGTGCTCCATCATCGTGCGCACGTTGTCGAGCGAGAACTCGGTGTAGTTGTAGATCGGGAAGTAGAGGAGCTCGCGCCCGCCGTCGGCGCAGAGCGCGTCGAACACGGCCTCGAGCGGCTTCACTCCGCGCGCGTGCGCCTCGCCGTAGATCGACGACTCGATCGAGGGCTCGTAGTCGGGGCGCTCACCGAGGCGGAAGAGGCGCATCGCGACGACGTCCATGCGCGAGAGCAGACGATCGGCGAGCGGCGGGATCGGGCTCCCGTCCCCGGCGACCGGATCGGACGTCTCGGCGAGGAGGCGCCGCTTCGTCTCGGGATTCTGTAGCTCTCGCACGCGCTCCGCGAGGGGGAGGTGCGCGACCGCTTTGTAGCTCGGGAACCCCATGAAGGGGTGGAACGTCGCCTCGAACCCGAGGAGCACCCCGATGCCGCGCACGCCGACCTGCATGCGCATCGCGATGTTCTTCGCGTTCGCCTTCTCGACGCGGTCGATGATGCGACGCCACTGGTTCGGCGCCATGTCGCGCTGCATGGTCGAGATCGAGAGCGGTCGCCCGCCGGCGGCGGCGGCCATTGCCTCGAGGAGATCGAACTCGCCGTCGAAGCGATCCTCGGAGACCTCCATGTCGAAGTCGGAGACCGCCTGGAGCACGCCGTGATCGAGCCCTTCGAATGCGCGCGCGAGGCCGGTGAGCTCGGCCCGTGTGGCCTCCGCCGAGGGCGTCGGCGCGCCGGTCGCAGAGCGGTGGTTGTCGGTGCGGCCGGTGCTGAACCCGATCGCGCCCTCGTCGAGCGCCTGCCGGAGGACCGCGCGCATCGCCGCGATGTCGTCCTCCGTCGCGGGCTCGCCGGACACGGCGCGTTCGCCCATCACATAGACACGCAATGCATCGTGCGGGACCTGGAGCGCGAAGTCGATCGCGTGCGGTCGCCCGTCGAGCGCGGACATGTACTCCGGGAAGGTCTCCCAGTCCCAGGTCAGCCCCTCGGACAGCGCCGCACCGGGGATGTCCTCGACGCCTTCCATCAGGCGGATGAGCGTCTCGCGGTCGCGCTCACGCACGGGCGCGAAGCCGACGCCGCAGTTCCCGATCACGACGCTGGTGACGCCGTGGACCGACGAGGGCTGCAGATCGGCGTCCCACGAGACCTGACCGTCGTAGTGGCAGTGGATGTCGACGAAGCCGGGCGTCACGAGCGCGCCGTCGGCGTCGATCGTACGCGTCGCCGGGCCCTTGCACTCCCCGACCTCGACGATCTTGCCGTCGCGTACGCCGATGTCTGCGCGCCGCGCCGGAGCTCCGGTGCCGTCGACGAGGGTCCCCGAGACGATCTTCAGGTCGAACATGCGCGCTCCCGATCAGTATTGTCCGCCGCCGCCGCCCTGGTTGTTCCCCGGCCAGCCTCCACCCTGCGGCTGCCCCTGCTGCGGCTGCCCCTGCTGCGGCTGCTGCCCGTGACCCTGCTGCGGCTGCTGCCCGTATCCCTGCTGCGGCTGCTGGCCGTATCCCTGCTGCGGCTGCTGCCCGTGCCCCTGCTGCGGCTGCCCCTGCTGCGGGTACCCCTGCTGCGGCTGCTGACCGTATCCCTGCTGCGGCTGCTGGCCGTATGCCTGCTGGCCCTGCTGCGAGGGGTCCTGCTGCGGATATCCCGCGGGCGCGTACCCCTGCTGCTGCGACTGCTGGCCGTAGGCGGCGACGGGCGCGGCGACCGGCTTCTTCATCGCCGAGCCGATGCCGACCAGGATCACGCTGATCACCAGCACGATCCCGCCGAGCCCGAGGCCCGGCTCCGCCTCGCGACCGGAGATCGCCCCGCCGCGATCGAGGAACACGTGGAACGCGCAGAACGCGGTGACGAGGAACGAGAGCAACAGCATGACGCCGCCGCAGCCGAGCAGGGGTTTGCGCATGGCGGGAGAGTCCCACCAGGTGCTTGCGATCACAAGCTGCCCGGGATCGCTACGCTCTCGGCCCGTGCGCCTCCCCGTACTCGCGTTGACTGCGCTGGTCGCGACGTCGTGTCGGGAGCGTGAGCGCGAGATCCACGCCGACCCATCGACGTCCGCGCCCGTGCTTCCTCAGGCCCCCGGTCCACCGAGCTGCGGAGACGCTTCGCTCGACGAGTGCGCGCACCGCGCGTGGAAGATGGTCGGCCCTCCAGCGACCGACGCGAGGACCGGCGCCGCGTTGCTCGAGGACGCGTGCACGCAGAAGCACGCGTGGTCCTGCCTGTCGCTCGGTCACAGGGCGCTCCGCGGCACCTCGCCGATCGTGCAGGACGAAGCACGGGCGTGTACGCTGTTCCAGCAGGCGTGCACCCTGAAGAGCGGTCCGGCGTGCACGGCGCTCGGCTACCAGACGATGATCGGCGTCGGTGCGGCCAAGGACCCGCGCGAGTCGACGCGGCTCTACGAGCTCGGCTGCCACTACAAGGATCCCGATGGCTGCACGAAGATGGGCTACGCGCTCGAGATGGGGCTCGGCGTGAAGGTCGATCTCCGCTCCGCGTTCAGGTTCTACGCGTTGGGGGACGCGAGGGGCGTGATGGACGCGACCGCGGCGATGGGACGCTTCTTCCTCGACGGCCTCGGTGGCGCGCCGAAGGACGAACCCCTCGCCCGCACGCTGCTCGAGAGGGCGTGCGATGCGGAGAACCCATTCGGCTGCGCGACGCTCGGCTTCATGCACGCGAACGGCCGCGGCAGGTTGACGAAGGACGACGCGCGCGCCGTCGCGCTCTACCGCAAGGGGTGCGACCTCGGCTCGGCGAAGGGGTGCGCGAACCTCGCGTGGATGTACGAGCACGGTCGCGGGGTCGCGAAGGATCCGGTCACCGCAGCCGCGCTCCATCGCAAGGCGTGCGCAGGCGGCGAGAGCGCAGCTTGCGCTGCTCTCTCCGGCGATGCGGGTGGCTGATTGCCGGTGACTGATTGCCGGTTTCGCGCCGCCGAGGTCTGATGCGTCGGCGCGCATGCCGATCAAGCACATCACGTTCAACGACGTCGACAGCGAGGCGTTCCGCAAGACGCAGAACGTGTGGCTCGCACGCTCGGCGGAGTCCCCCGGTCTGCGCCTCGCGTGGGCCGCCGAGTCCAAGGGGGGCGCGCGCGCGGTGTTCGTGTGGGAGAGCGACCAAGCGCTGCGCGCGTTCATGGAGGAGACGCACGATCGCGCGCTCGCCGAGGCGGGCACCGCGGGTCGCTACGCAGCCCTCTACCTCGACGAGCTCGATCCGCCGCTCCTGTCGATCGAGGGCGCGACGCACGTGGCCGAGTCGCTCGCGTGGGTGAAGGACGGCGGCGACGCCGAGTACCTCGAGAGCGTGCGCGTGTGGGACGCGGGCACGCGCAAGGCCGAAGGGTTCGTCGCCTCGACGATCGCGAAAGGACGCCGCGCCGTCCTCTCGACGACGTTCTGGCGCGACGGCGCCGCCCACGCCAAGTTCCTGCGCGAGATCGTCCCCAAGCTGCGCGCGCAGACGATGGGCGACGAGTTCGTCGGTCGCTTGATCCGCTTCGACGGCCCCCTCGTCCCCGAGCTCACCCACCCCCGCATCGCGGTGCCCGCATGACCCCGAGCTCGACCTAAGGGAGCGCGTCCACTGCGGCGATGACCTCGTTCGCGTGCGTGCTCGGATCCACGTCGGGGAAGGTTCGCGCGATGACGCCGTGGCGATCGATGACGAACGTGACCCGCGAGGGCATGCCGAGCGTGCTGCCGACGCCGTACGACTTGCAGATCACGCCGTCCTCGTCGGC
>JBKJQC010000841.1:0-3274 GCA_046593995.1 Polyangiales bacterium | reverse complement strand
GTCATGACGGCCACACCGACTCCGCGCGACGGGATCATCGACAGGCCGCATCGGTATCCGACGTCGAGCCCGCCGTGGCCGACGACCTGCCCCTCCGGTCGCTCGCGGAGCAAAAGCCCGAGCCCCACCGATGGCGTCGCGGCCCGCCCGGTACTCGTGCGCGGCACGGTCATCGCCGTCCGAGATGCGGCTGCGAGCAGCCGATCGTCGAGCAGCGCACCGCCGAGGCGTGCGAGCTCCCTCACGCTCGCGTGCATCGCGCCGCTCGGCGCGTGGGCGCGGTTGTACGGCGCCGAGTCGAACGCGCGAGGGGCCCCGGCCGCATCGAGCGCATGCGGTCGCGCGTACTTCGCGCCCGGGCGCATCGAGGCGCCCGACATGCCGAGCGGTGCGAAGACCTCGCGGGCGACGACGTCCTCGAACGCTCGCCCCTCGACGCGCTCGAGCACTGCACCGAGGACGTCGAACCCGAGATCGCTGTAGACGAAGCGCTCCCCGGGCGTCGCGATCCGTGACGAGAAAGCCGCGAGGCGGGCGGTGTCGGAGAGCGCGTTCTCGTCGTTCTGCGCATGGTGATGCCAAGTGTACGGGTCGATCGTCGGCAGCCCGGAGGTGTGTGTCAGGAGTCGAGCGACCGTGATCTCGCGCGGAGCGCCCTCGAATTCACGCAAGACATCGGCGACACTCGTGTCGAGCGCGAGCGCGCCGCGCTCCACGAGCCGGAGCGCGGCGAGCGCGGTCGCAACCTTCGAGATCGACGCAGCTCCGAAGGGGTCGGCGAGCGACACCTGCGAACCTGCGATCCGCACGTCGTACGCACCGGCCGCATGTTCGAAGACGGTCCCTGCACCGTCGAACACGACGACGGCGACGCCGAGGCCGCCGATCGCGATCGACGCGTCGTCGACGATCTCCGCGAGGGATTCCAGGTGCGTGCGCATCGACAAAAGCCTCTAGAAAGACCAGCCGAGACCGACGGAGGCGATCGGCAGCACGCGCTCCCGGCTCGACCCTTCGGGGCGCTGATCGCTCGCCACGAAGCCGACGCCGAGGCGGCTCTCGACCGCGAAGCCCGCGCGCGTGACGAGCTTCACGCCCACCGTCGGCCCGAGCGTGAGGCCGAGCGGGAAGCTGCTCGCGACGAGGCGCTCACCCGGCAGGAGCCCCGCGGAACGGAACGCAACGTCTGCGCCGACGAAGACGCCGAAGCCGTCGGAGTGACCACGGACATACGCGCGGATCTCACCGCCGACGACGGTCGCCGACGCCCGATCCTTCCCGCCAGGTCCGACGCGCGAGAGCGAGCCGAGGCCGAACGTGATCGCGACCGAGATCCGCGAGCCGAACGCGCGCTCGATGCGGGGCTGCACGATCCACGCGGGCAGGAAGAGCGAGAGGGGATCGATGGTCGCGGTCGTCGTGCGACGCGCGCCGCCGGCGCGGACCTCTCGAGCATCGCTCGGTTGCACGGGCGAGGCCGCGGGCATCGGCGCGCTCCCTTCGCCCGTCGCGTCCGTCCCTGGTTTGGTCGCGGTCTCCGGCGCCTTTGCCGCCGGTGCATAGGGGAGCGGCGGGTTGCACTCGGGGCAGGCCGCGCGCACGCGGGCGAGCGCCTCCTGCACCTTGCTCCGCGCGTCGGCGCAGCGCTTCTGATCCTCGGGCGTGCCGCTCTGTGCGAGCTCACAGATGCGATCGGCGGCGCGGATCATCGAGTCGAGCGCCTTGCACATCGTCGTGCAGGGACCCGACGCCACGAGCTCCTTCTCGGCGCCGTCGAACGCCGTCTGCGCTTCGACCATGGGCGTGGCAGGCGCATCCGCGCGCGTGCTCGGCACGAACGCGGAGGCTGCGATCAAAGCAGAAGCGAACGCCGCGCGACGCACGGGCGGCAGCATCGCACGGCTGCCCGCGTCGCTTGACCGGTCCCTTGACCGGTCCTTGACGGTAGCGCACGGAATGAATATTCATTCCGCCGTGCCGATGACTCGCCCCGAGCCGCGCTCCGCTCCGGTCAGCGCGCCCGCCGCGGCCACGGTCGACAAGCGACAGGCGATCCTCGACGCGGCGCTCGCGCTCTTCGCGGAGCGCGGCTTCCACGGGACGGCGGTGCCGCTCGTGGCGGACAAGGCCGGCGTCGGAGCGGGCACGCTCTATCGCTACTTCGAGAGCAAGGAGGCGCTCGTCAACGCGCTCTACCGCCAGTGCAAGGGCGCCCTCGCCCACGCGCTCCTCGACGGCTTCCCGCTCGACGCGCCGGTGCGCGCGCAGTTCGGCGAGTGCTGGCAGCGCATGTCGCGGTTCGCCGTGCAGAGCGCGCGAGCCTTTGCCTTCCTCGAGCTCCACCACCACGGCAAGTACATCGATGCGGAGAGTCGCGCGATGGACGACGCGGTGCTCGGTCCGATCCGCGCGTTCGTGCTCCAGGCGCAGGCCGCCGAGCAGGTGAAGGCGCTCCCCCCCGAAGTGCTGATCGCAGTCGTGTACGGCGCGCTCGTCGGCGTCGTCCGCGCGTCCGAGGCCGGATACATCACGCCCGCTCGCTTCGAGGAGTCGCTCCGGCTCGCCGAGATCTGCGCGTGGGAGGCCATTCGCCGCTGATTCCCGCACGGCACGAGGCCGTGCTCGTCTGCTCGCGCCGGAATGAACGTTCGTTCCGGCGCTCCGTTCCAAGGAGGATGCCCCATGTCGACTTCGTCCACCACCCGTTCCAACTTCGTCCCTCGCGTCCACGGTCGTGACATCCGCGGCCTCGACGAGCTCCTCGCGCTCGACGTCGATGCGCTCGAGGATCTGTACTGCAACGCGACGACGCCGAAGGTCGACGATCTGAAGGGCGATCTCGTCGGACGCATGCTGGTGAGCCCGGCCGCGAACCCCGCGGTCGCCGACGTGATGCGCTCCCTCGCGAGCGCGAGCTGGTTCCCGTGGAAGGGCAAGACCTTCGCCCCGCGCGATGCGAGCGCAGGCGAAGGGTGGAACCGCGTCTTCACCGACAAGAACCTGTGGTTCCGCTTCACGACCTTCATGGGCAAGTCGAAGGCCGGCAGCTTCGACGCCGTGCAGCTCGACTACGACCACCCGGAGAACCCGTTCTTCATCCGCGCGATCCAGGACGAGGTCCGCACCCTCTCGCCCGGCCTCTGGCTCGGTCAGGCGTGGCTCGTGGTGAACGGCAAGCCGTGGCTCGCGCTCTACTTCGCGCTCCAACGCCCGTAGTCGCGTGCGCCGCGACTGAATACAAACAGGGAGCCGGGGAGCCGGGGAGCACCGGGAG
>JBKJQC010000734.1:0-11027 GCA_046593995.1 Polyangiales bacterium | reverse complement strand
CTCTTGGCGATCGTCATGGGCTTCGCGCTCACCGCGGGTGCGCCGATCGCGCTCACCGTCGCCGTCGAACGCGTGCGGGAGCGTCTCCCTGCCTCGCAGCGAAGCCGCGGACGCCGCGGTCCCCCGAGCCGTCACCCCTATCGCTGATTGAGCTTATCGAGCGAGGGGCCCCTCCGGGGAGGGGCCGAATGTGACTCAGCTCTCGCGCGGACCCTCGGCGGTCCAGACGTAGAACCCGCGCCCCGTCTTCTTCCCGAGGTGCCCTGCGCGCACGAGCTTGCGGAGGATCGCCGGCGGGCGGAACTGCTCGCCGATCTCTCTCTGCAGGTGTTCGAGGATCGCGAGGCGCACGTCGAGCCCCACGAGATCCGTGAGCTTGAGAGGCCCCATCGGGTGGCGGTACCCGAGCTCGAGTGCCCGGTCGATGTCGCCGACGGACGCGACCCCGGTCTCCAGCATGCGCATCGCCTCGGCGCCGAGCAGCACGCCGAGCCGGCTGGTCGCGAAGCCGGGCGTGTCGTTCACGAGGATCGACGTCTTGCCGATGGCGGTCGCGAGGGCGCGCGCGCGCTCGACGGTCGCCTCGGACGTGGTCACGCCGCGCACGATCTCGAGGAGCTCCATCACGGGCGGCGGGTTGAAGAAGTGGAGACCGATCGTGCGATCGGCCGCCCCGATCCTCGCCCCCAGCTCGGTGATCGAGAGCGACGACGTGTTCGACCCGAGGAGCGCGTGGCTCGGCGCGGCAGCGACGACCTTGCGGAAGACGTCGACCTTCAAGCTCATGTCCTCGGGGATGGCTTCGATCACGACGTCGGCGCCGTCGACCGCCGCCGCCACGTCGGTCGTGGGAACGATGGCCGTGACCACCCGCTCGACCTCGTCCGTCGTGATCTTCCCCTTCGCGGCGAGCTTCGACAGCGCGCTGCGCACCGACGATCGTCCCGCCTCCGCGCGCGCCGCATCCACGTCGAACAAGCGCACGCGCGCCCCCTTCGACGCGAACACCTGCGCGATGCCGTGCCCCATCGTGCCCCCGCCGAGAACGGCGACCACTCCGAGACGCACTCCGAGAGGCACTCCGAGACCAACCTGCTCCGACATGCGCGGCTTCGTCGCGCGTCTCGCGCTCGGATGCAATGACGACCCGCGGGCATTCATGCGAAGGTGCCCGTCGTGGAGCAGCAAGGCCCATCTGGTTCAGACGCGGACCCGGAAGGGGACGCGCTCCGAGCGGAGATCGAGGCCGATCGACGTGATGCGGCGGATCGTCGCAAGCGTCTGATCCTGTTCGTCCCGCCGCTCCTCGCCCTCGTCGTCGCCGCGTGGGCGCTCGGCGTGTCGCGGCCGCGGGTCGTGTACGGCGGTCGCGCGTGGATCGGAGGCCGCCCCCCGGCGGGCGAGAAGCTGCGCTTCCGCGCGATGGTCGTCACCGCGCTCCCCGGCATCGAGTCCCACGAGGCCGCGTCCGGCCTAGAGCTCCGGCCGTTCGCGAACGGAGTGCGCGGATCGGCCGAGCGGACCAACGCGGACGGCATCGCAGAGATTACCGTCGAGCCTCCGCTCCCCCCCTCGATCGAGCTCGAGGCGAAGCTCGGCCTCGTGTGGCAACCCGTCGTGACCATCCCCATCGCATCGTTGCCCGAGCCGGATCCGCGCGGCGGCGCGCTCACGTCGATCAAGCGGAGCGGCGGCTCGAGCGCGGGCGCGCTGATGATCGACGCTGCGGCAGAAAAGGGGGCGCTCGCACCGCCGCTCGCCGGGGCCGTGTGGATCCGCGTCGCCGACGTATCGGGTGCGGTGCACGGAGCGCATGTCACCGTGAGCGCGGAGGCCGGGCTGTCCGTCGATCCTGCCCCGGCCATCACCGATGCGAACGGGCTCGCGCGCGTCGAGGTCCGCCCCGTTGCGCCGCCCGTGGTCCTGAAGATCGAGGCCTCGCACGGCGCAGAGCGCGGTAGCTGGAACGGCACCATCGGCTCGGTGCTCGGCACCGCAGTTCCGAGCGGCGACGGTCGCTTGTCGAAGGGTACGCCCGCGGTGGAGCTCGTCGCGTCCTCCTCGCGCAAGGACGCGTACGTGGATCTCTGGCAGGCCGGCGTCCGTGTCGGCGGCGGGCACGTCGTGTTCGAAGGAGGACGCGCGACCTTTTCGCTTCCGCGTGACGCCGCGCGCGTGTTCGATCTCGAGTGCGCGTCCTCGCCTTTTCCGCCCGGCGTCGACGATCTGCCGCACGCTGCGGTGTATCCCCTCGTGATCGAGAACGATCCGATCGACGCGTGGGGCGCGGTCGCGACGTCGCCGCGCATCGGGACACCCGTGACGAAAGCCGTCGGCGGACCCTACGAGAGCGCCGTCACGGCCGCGCTCGCGTTCGCGCCGCCCGCGTTGCCGAAGCGACCGCTCGTCGCCGATGGGCTGCCGCGCGCCCTGAAGATCGAGACCGCTCGCATGCAGCGCGTGCGTCGGCTCACGAGCTTCGCGGTGGTCGGCGGCGGCCTCCTCGAGATCGGCCTCATGCTCTGGCTCGGAGTGCTCGGTCGCGCGCCCAACCTGCTCGAGGAGAATCTTGATCTCCTCGAGCCGGGGGAGCTGCCGCCCGAGCCGCAGAAAAAGGCGAGCATCCGGTTCGTCGCAGTCGTCGTCAGCTCCGTAGGAATCATCGCGCTCGTGTTCGCAGCGCTCGCGACGATGGCGTGGGGAATGCCATGAAGAATGTCTGGCCGCTGGGGTTTCCGAAGCCGAAGGCGCGCAAGGAGCACCTGAGGAAGTTGAAGATGTGGAAGATGGCGCTCGACGCCCACGCCTTCGTGCGCGCGCGGGCGGATCTCTTCTACGGCACCCTTGCCAAGGGTCTCGACGATCTGGTCCCCGCCGGTCCGCCGATCTGGATCAGCGGCGACTGTCACGGCGAGAACCTAGGCGCGGTGGCAGACGCGCACGGGAAGGCGCACCTCGATCTCAACGATCTCGACGAGACGGTCATCGGCTACTCCGCGCACGACATCCTGCGGCTCTCGCTCGACATGGTGGTCGCTGCGCGATCGTACGAGCAGCTCCTCGGGGTCGAGAGCGTCGCCGTCGTGAACGCGGTCCTCCAGGGGTACTGCGACGCGCTCCTCCTCCGGAGCCCCGATCGCCCGATGGCGCTCTCGGAGGCGCCGCCGCAGCTCCGCCGGCTCCTGCGCCGGACGTCGCGCGTCGATCGCACCAAGCTCCTCGATCGTCGCGTCCCGCGCGACGCCGCCGGACGCCGACGGTTCTTGCACGGGCCGCGCTACTACCCGCTCTCGCGCGAGGAACGAGCCGCCGTCGAAGCGCTCGCAGAGGAGCCTTCGGTGCGGCAGCTGATCGCCTCGCTCGGGGACGACGCGCCGGACACCGACGTCGCGCTCGTCGATGCCGCCTTCCGCGTCGCCGGCACCGGCTCCCTCGGGTGCTTCCGCGTCGCGCTCCTCGCGCGCGTCGGGCCGGTCCACGGCAAGCGCGTGAACGACGAGTACCTGCGGCTCATCGACGTGAAGGAGGCGCTCCCCGCGAGCACCATCCGTCACGTCGACGCGACCACCCCGAAGGAAGACGCCGAGCGCGTGGTGCTCGGCGCGCGCGCGCTCGTACCGACGCTCGGCGAACGGATGATGTCGACCACGATCCTCGGCAAGGGGGTCGTCGTGCGGGAGCTCATGCCGCAGGAGCAGAAGGTCTCGCTCGACGTGATGAAGAAAGGGGAGGCGGCGCCGATCGCGCACCACCTCGGCTCGGTGCTCGGGCGCGCGCACGCGCGGCAGCTCGGCCCCGAGCAGGCGGCCGAGTGGGGGAGGACCCTGAGACCGAAGTCCACCCCGGCGAACCGCGTCCCCGAGTGGCTGTGGGAGCCGCTGATCCAGCTCGTCGCGGTCCACGAGGCTTCGTACTTGCGCCACTGCGCCGACTTCGCGGAGGCTCACCCCGAGGTCCGTTGAACACCATGCGCATCGAGCGCCCCACGGCCATCCTCGCGCTGCTCACCGCGCTCAACTTCCTCAACTACGTCGACCGCTACCTCGTCGCCGCGGTCTCGCCCAAGTTCCAGGAGGAGCTCGGTCTCAGCGATTTCCAGACCGGCCTCGCGATCAGCGCGTTCATGGTCGGCTATTTTCTCACCTCGCCGATCTTCGGTCGGCTCGGCGACAAGGGGGGAAAGCGGCGCTGGCTCATCGCGCTCGGCGTCGGTCTGTGGAGCGCGGCCACGGCGTTCTCCGGCCTCGCGACGGGTGCGATCTCGCTCGTCGTGGCGCGCATCGCGGTCGGGGTCGGCGAGGCGAGCTACGCGACCCTCGCCCCCACGATCATCGACGACCTCGCGCCGCCCGGTAAGAAGAACCGCTGGCTCGCGATCTTCTACATGGCCACGCCGGTCGGGAGCGCGCTCGGCTACCTGCTCGGAGGGTTCCTCGAGCACAGATACGGGTGGCGCTCTGCGTTCTTCGTCGCCGGCGGCCCGGGCCTCTTCTTCGCCGTGGTGGTCCTCGCGATCCGCGAGCCGGAGCGGGCGTCTCGATCAGATGGCGTCGCCGAGGGGAAGAGCGAGGGATCGCTGAAGCAGCTGTGGGGCCTCCCGCTCTACGTCGCGTGCGTCGGGGGACTCTGCGCGTACACCTTCGCGCTCGGCGGGTTCGCGGGTTGGGCTCCGAAGTTCCTCTACAAGGTCCACGGCATGGCGCTCGCGGACGCGGACTTCATGTTCGGCGTCGTGGCCGTGGTCGCGGGCATCGTCGGGACCGTGCTCGGAGGGACGGTCGCCGATCGCGGCCTCGCCGGCGCCGACGACGACACCCGCGTGCGGGCGTACCTGCGCTACTCCGCGATCGCGACGTTGATCGCGGTGCCGTTCGCGATCATGACGATCGTCGCGCGCACGCCCGTCATGTTCTTCGTCGCCATCTTCTTCTGCGAAGCGGCGCTCTTCGCGTCGACCTCACCGATCAACGCAGTGATCCTCGGCGCGGTCCCGGCGACGCTCCGCGCCTCGGCGATGGCGGTCAGCATCTTCGCGATCCACGCGCTCGGGGACTTCCCGAGCCCTCCGCTGATCGGCCTCATCGCCGATCACGCGACGCTGCGCATCGGTCTCGCGATGCTGCCGGTGGCGATCCTCATCGGCGCCGTGTTGTGGCTGCGCGGGTCGAAGCTGCCACTCACCCGAGCGCAGTCCTGACCGCAGCGGCGAGCGCGTCGAGCTCACCGTCTCCCACGGTTCGTAGGTCGAAGAGGAGCGCGCCGCCTTCGATCCGGCCCACCACGATGGGCACTCCGTCGCGGAGGCGCGTCGCGACGCGGTCGGGCTCCGAGGTCTCGAGGCGCAGCGCGGCGCTCGCGATCGACGCGGTCGGCTGCGCGCCTCCGCCGACGCGCGCGATGGTGTCGACCACCTCCCCGACGCCGAGCAGCTCGCGCAGCTTCGACGCGCGCACGTGCACCGACGCCCGGCTCTCGCTCAGCGCGGCCACGGTAGGGAGCGTCGCCCCCTGGCCGCGTTCGTAGACCGCGAGCGTCGCATCGAGCGCGGCGAGCACGAGCTTCCCCGCTCGCAGCGCGCGCATCAGCGGATGCTTGCGCATCGCCGCGATGACGCCGGACTTTCCGACCGCGATGCCCGCCTGCGGACCGCCGAGCAGCTTGTCCCCGCTGAAGACCACCACGTCTGCGCCGGCGCGCACGGCGCTCGGGACATCGGGCTCGTCGGGGAGCCCGACGGACGCGCCCGAGACGAGGAGCCCGGAGCCGAGATCGTAGACGACGGGAACGCCGAGCGAGACCAGCTCGTCGACGCTGGTCTCCTCGGTGAAGCCCACGATCTCGAAGTTCGAGCGGTGCACCTTGAGCAACACCGTGCGCCGGTCTCCGCCGCGCTCGAGAGCCTGCCGATAGTCTGCGAGGCGCGTGCGGTTCGTCGTACCGACCTCGACGAGGCGCGCGCCGCCGGTCTCGACGATCTCGGGGATGCGGAAGGCGCCGCCGATCTCGATGAGCTCTCCCCGGGAGACGATCACGTTCGCGTCTCGCGCGAGGGCGGAGAGCGCGAGGAGCAGCGCCGCTGCGGCGTTGTTCGCTACGAGCGCATCCTCCGCGCCGGTCAACCTGCGGAGCCGCGCCGCCGCGTGGACGTGGCGCGATCCGCGCTCGCCCGTCTCGAGATCGAGCTCGAGGGACGAGTATCCACTCCCCGCGATCGCGATGGCTGAACGAGCGTCTTCGCCGAGCGGCGCGCGGCCGAGGTTCGTGTGGAGGACGACTCCCGTCGCGTTGATCGCCGGGACCAGCGTGCCGCGAGCCGCGGCGCCGAGCGCAGTCGCGGCGGCCTCCACGATCGTCTCTGCGTCGAGCTCACCCGAGCGCGCGCGCGCCACCGCATCGCGGAGCGCGTCGGTGACCCGCGTGCGGCCATGGCGTGAGACGAGAACACGAACGGCCGGATGCGCGAGCATCCGCCCGATCGCAGGGAGCGCGGACCGCGGGTCCACTCAGTTGCAGATGTGCGTCGTCGTATTGCAGGTCGACAGGCCGGTCCTCGCCATGTTCTGCATCCCGGTGCAGTCCAGATCGACGGCGCAGGGCGTACAGAACGGGAAGACGCCTTTGCACGTCCGGCAGTCGGTGGGGTAGTCCTGGCCGGTGAAGCAGGTCGTCCGCGCGGCGGCGCCGCCGCTCCCGCCCCCGAGCTCGGCGCGGCACCCCGCTTTACCTTGCGAGAAGTCCACCAGGCAGCCGAGGCAGAGTCGGATGGGGTAGACGAAGATGCCGGTCTCGACGTCTTTGCCACCGAGCGTGTGCCCGAAGATCCGGATCTCGGCCACCAGCTCGCCACCGGGGATCGTACCGATCTGCTGCCGGAGCTGCGCAGCCTTCCCTCCCGGGATCAGCAGCAGGGAGGTGAAGTTGTACGAAGGGTCGGCTGTCGCGGTCGGGTCGACGGTCCCGTTCGCGATCACGCTGTAGGCGTCTCCGACCCCGGAGCCGCCGGGGAGCTTGAGCTGGATCTCCGCGCCTTCGATGACGACGCGGTTCGCTTCGGCCTTGGCCTGACGAGGGTCGCCGCGGGCGAGGAGCTGATTTCCGACCAGCGGGTGAACGAGGTATTCCGTGCCCTGCGCGAGATCGAGCACACCCGACGACGTGATGAACGCCTTCGGGTCGGCCGTGATGACGCACTCGGGCGCGCGGAGCGCTTGAATCTGGCGAATGAAGATCGTTTCCTCGTTGTCAGCGCAGCTCGGCACCATCGCGACGGTCGCGGATGCGGTGACGAGAGCCAGAGCGAGGTTACGGAACGACGCGGGCATGCGACCTCCAGGTCTCCGTGAAAGTCTAGGCTGCGGAACCGACGGGAGCCAAATTCCTGGCGTACACATTCCCGCCCACGCACACGCGCGCACCTTCGGCCGTTCCGTGAGCGTGCGCGGCAGTGCCTTCCCTACCGAAGGAAACGTCAGCGCTGAGGACTCCAGTCCTCTTCATTATTTCTCTTCGCCGCCCGGTCCCCGAGCGCTGTGAGGACCGAAGGCGCAGCCGCCGACGTGCTCGCGCAACCGAGCGCGAGGGAGGCAATCCTCAGGCGAGGAGCGCGCGCTGCACGTCGTCGAGCGCGAGCCGCTCCAGGCGCGTGCGACCGACGTCGACGAGCAGCACGAACGCGACTTTGTTCCCCTCGCGTTTCTTGTCGGACGTGATGCGGGGCAGCGCTACCGCGAGCGGCTCGGCATCGAGATCGACGGGCAAGCCCAGGCGCGACAGCAGCGTGCGCGTGCGGTCGAGCAGCTTCGCCGGGGTGATGCCCCGTGCGATGCCGATGCGCAGCGCGGCGATCATGCCGAGCGCGACAGCTTCACCGTGGGTCAGCCGGTCGTAACCGGCGTGCGCCTCGAGGGCGTGCCCGACCGTATGCCCGAAGTTGAGTGCCGCGCGCGCGCCGGTCACCTCGCGCTCGTCCGACGCGACCACACGGGCCTTGTATGCGATCGACGCACGTACGAGCGGTGCCAGCAGCGCAGCGCTCTCTTTCGCGTCGGCCACCGACAGACGATCGGCGACCGCCTCGAGCGACGCGAGCAGCGCGCGGTCCCCGATCAACGCGGTCTTCACCACCTCGGCGAGCCCGGAGCGGATCTCGCGTGGCGGGAGCGTCGCGAGCAGCTCCGTATCGGCGACGACCGCAGAGGGCTGGTGGAACGCGCCGACGAGGTTCTTCCCTTCTTCGCGATCGACCGCCGTCTTCCCCCCGACCGAAGCATCGACCATCGCGAGCAAGGTCGTCGGGACCTGCACGAAGCGGATGCCGCGCAGCAACGTCGCGGCCGCGAACCCGGCGACGTCGCCGACCACTCCGCCACCGACGGCGAGGATCACCGAGCGACGATCGATCCCGGACTGCAGCGCCGCGTCCCAGATCCGCTCGACGGAGCCGATCGTCTTGTGGATCTCGCCCGAAGGGAGGACGACGCGTGCGGCGACCTTCACGCCACCTTCGATCTGGCGGAGCGCTTCCTCGATCTTCGCGCCCACGGCGTTCCACGCCCCCTCGTCCGTGACGAGGAGCACCTCGCTCGCGGCGAGGGATTGCAGGATCGACGAGAGCTCGCGGCGCACGCCGGGTCCGACCTCGACGCGATACGTCCGCGCGCCGAGCGGGACCGCGACCGGATCCCGCTTCGCCATCGTCACGATCTCGTCGACGATCGAGTCCGGAGCTCGCTCCGCGGTGGCGACGCGGAGGTGTGCTTCGGCATACGCCTCGGCGCGCACGTCGAGGATCGCGCGCAGGCGCCCTTCCGGATCCTTCCCGGCGAGCAACGGACGCCGCGCGATGCCGTCTGCGCCGAGTCGCGCGACGAGCACTGCGACGGGTGCGTCGAGCGTCACGAGGAACGCTCGCTCGACGAGCATGCGCCGCGTCGCGAGGTCCGACACTGCGCCTCCGCCGAGCGCGATCACGGATGCGCCGCCTTCCAGGAGCCGGGTGACGGCTGCACGCTCGCGTGCACGGAAGCCCGCTTCACCTTCGCTCGCGAAGATTTCGGTGACGCTCCGCCCGGCCTCGCGCGCGATGACGAGATCGAC
Source organism: Polyangiales bacterium (assembly GCA_046593995.1). GTDB lineage: Bacteria > Myxococcota_A > Polyangia > Polyangiales > JADJMO01 > JALHOE01. The sequence continues at coordinate 1,931 of JBKJQC010000734.1, read as the reverse complement.
GTCCGCGAATGGCACGCCCAGGCGATCCGCGAGGACTCGGCCCACCGTCGTCTTGCCGGATCCCATCGGACCCGACAGGGCCACCGGCCGCGTGAGCGCTCCGTCAGGCACGGGCTGGCTGGCGTGATCCATGCTCTGCCCCATCCGAAAGAGCCTAGTCGCGGCGGCCCGCGGTGACGAGCCGGACCCTCCGCTACGATGTCCCCCAAGCTCGTCTCGTCCCAGGTTTTCTCGAGAGCGTCCCACCCAGCTCGGATCACGGCGGCGGAGGTCACTGCATGGCGCGCGGACGGCAGGTGCGAGGTTGGTGCGAGCATGGGCACGCGTGGGTCATGCTCGTCGCGACGGCTGCGGCTTCCGCCGTGACGACCTGCAGTCCCTCCGCGGACGCGAACGGTGTCCCGGTGATCGCGGCTCCCTGGCTCGACGACATCGCGATGGCCTCGATGACCGCGAAGGGCGCGGTGATCTACGTGAACCCCGAGCGCTGCAAATCCGTCGGCGGCGACGTGTGCGCGTTCGTCCGCGAGCACGAGCTCGGACACATCCGGCTGAACCACGCCTCGTCGTACTACACGTCCTACGTGAACGGCCGCGCGCTCGCCGAAGCCGAAGCCGACTGCTTCGCCGCGAAGAACGCGCTCATGGTGCAGGTCCGCGCGGCCGTCGCGATGTTCGAGAAAGAGCCCGTCGCCACGGCCGAGAACGGCGATCACGGCACCGGTCTCGTGCGCGCGAAGCGCATCAAGAAGTGCCGCGGGCTGTGATTCGCGCGGCTCGTATCATGAACGAGCGTGATTCTCGACCGCACGTCCGCAGATCGGATTGAACACGGAGGCGCGGAGGCACGGAGGGGCGAGAGTCTGCCGACCGCGGCCACGCCGTCACGTCGCTCCTCGACACGATCAGGTCGGCCTCCTCACGGCTCCCTGTTTTCTGGGTGGCGCGATTACGGCCAGCCAGCGAGAGCGGTGAAGACCTCGGCGCGAAGCGGGCGGCAGCACTCTGGAAACCTCCGCGCCTCCGTGCCTCCGTGTTCAATCGATCAGGTACGCGAGGTTCGAGGATCGAGGTCGCTGATTATTGTAGGACGTGCTCAGGAGCAGCGCTTCACGCCCGCGAGTGCTTCCGTTTCGACCTTCGTGCCAGGCTTGAGCTTCGCCGCGATGTTCGCGGCCTCTTGATAGTGTGACTTGCAGGCCTTCTTGTCGCTCGCCTCTTCCGCGTATTTCGCCGCGTAGAAATGCGCCTTCGAGGTCGACTCGATGGAGATCGCCTTCTCGAGGTCGGCGCGGGCGCCGGGCATGTCCTTCGCGGCGTGCTTGCAGCGTGCGCGCTCGAGGTAGTACTCGGAGCTCCCCTTCACCGCGATGGCCTGGTCGAACGCGGAGACGCAGCCCGGCGCGTCGCCGAGCTCGCTCAGACCGAGGCCTGCGAGCGCGATCACGTCGGTCTTCCCCTTCGCGTGCGCGATGGCGTTCTTGTACTGCTTGGCCGCACCGTCCTTGTCGCCCGCGTCGACGAGCTCCTGTGCGAGCCACAAGCGCAGCTCGCCGTCCTCCGGGCGGACGACGACCGCGTTGCCGAACGACTTCGCGGAGGCCGCGTGATCGCCCTTGCCGTGGAGCGCGAACGCCAGGTTGATGTGGAGCTCGGCCGAGCCCTTCGCACCCTTCAGCCCTGCGCGCGCGACCTCGGCGGCCTCGTCCCACTGCTTCTGGTCGACGAGCAGCGCGGAGAGGTTGATGGCGGCACCGAGCATCTTCGGATCGGTCGCGAGCGCCGCGCGGTAGTGCTTCGCGGCCTCCTCCGGCTTCTTCTCGGCCTCGTCGCAGACACCGGCCACGAAGTTCGCCTCGGCGTGCTTCGGGTTCTTCGCGAGCACGGCGTCGGCCTTTGCGCGCGCGCCGGCGAAGTCCTTGGCGGCGAGC
>JBKJQC010000617.1:0-10197 GCA_046593995.1 Polyangiales bacterium | reverse complement strand
GAAGGACGCGTCACGAAAGCGGTTCATCGACGGAGAGACCGCCGTGCTGATCATGTCACTGCGCTCGGGCGCCGGGCTCGTCGGCTTGCAGAACACCAGCCGCACCGTCGTGTTCGGAGAGCTGGACTGGTCGCCCGGCGTGCATGAGCAGTGCATCGGGCGGGTGCACCGCGATGGTCAGCCCGATCCGGTGGTCGCCTACTTCCTCGTGGCGGAGCACGGCTCCGACCCGGTGATCGCGGACGTGTTGCAGCTGAAGAAGGCGCAGGTCGACGGCCTCCGCGATCCGCTGGCCGCGCTCGTGGAGTCGTCCGTCGAACCGGGCGATGGCGCCGACGATCGCGTGCGGAAGCTCGCGAGCTCGTACCTCGAGCAGCGCGGTCAAGATCCGACCCGCGCCGCCGTTTGAGCACGCCCGAAAAGGGGCAGCGACCTCTCGTCCGCAGTTGGCATGACTTTCGATGACGAGAGTCATCATGCGCCGTCCTGCCCTCACCCTGTCCTCGGTCGCGGTCCTTGCGTGCACTCTCGCCTTCGGAGCTGCGTGCACGTCGGGGGGCGCTCCGCCTCCGAAGCACGTCGACGCGACCACGGCGAAGGTGGCACCCGTGCCCTTCGCCGAGGGGACGGTGATCCCCGATCCCGTGCTCCGCGATGCCGTCGAGGAGCGCGTGGGCATTCCGGACATGGGGCCCGCGGAGGTCACACGCCGGTGGACCTGGACGCCGCGTCGAGGTACGTCGTACGCGCTCTGGGCGACGTGCCGCGGCATCGGCGACATCCGGAACTGCGGGCTCACGCTGGCGCGTCCGAGCTCCGACCCCGCGGGGCACGTCGACGTCGCCGGACACGTGGCCACGGGAGCAGGCGCCGTGAAGGTCGAGATGATGGCCCCGGGCAAGCTGCGGGTCTTCGGCGACGATGCCAAGGGCGCGTTCGTCCAGATGATCGAGCTCCACGAAGACGGCACCGTCGGGATCGGCACCCGCAAGTACGACGACTGACGGTACCCTTCGACCATCATGTCCGAGAACGCTGAAAGCGCGACCACCGAGCGCGGACCGAGCGCGACTGGCCCCGAGATCGCCGCGATCGCGTTGCTTCGCATCCCCGGGTGGGAGCCTCACGAGGAACTCGACGTCCGCGAGCTCGACGACGGTGTGCTGCTCTTCCTCGACGTGCCGTTCGACGGCGATCCCGAGGACATCATCGACGCGATCGAGGAAGCGATCGGCGACGCGATGTACGAGCACGACGACGACACCGGGATCTTCGTGCTCCCCGACGCGGCAGAGCCCGAAGACGCAGAGACCTACGACGAGGTGATCGTCAAGGTCGGCGAAGCGGGCATGTACCTCTCGCTCGATGCTGCCCCTGAAGGCGGCGAGGGCGTCGCGATGCCCGGGCCCGGGAACATGGAAGATCTCCTCGGCCAGGCGTTCGAGGCGCTCGGGATGGGTCCGGCCGACGAGGTGCTGCGCGCGATGCGCGAAGGCGATCAGGACGCCATGAAGATGGCGGAGATCCGGATGCACGGCGCGCTCGAGCGGCACATCCAACAAGCGGTCCCCGGAGCGACGCCGCTGACACCGCCTGGCGAGCCCGGCAAAGACCCCAAAGACTCTTGATCGCGGTCGTGGCTCTCGGCGCCTCCAGCTCGCGCGAGGCCGCGATGGAGCGCGGAGATCGGTAGGTGGTCGTCGTGCTCCAAGTCGTCCTCAACGAAGGGGGAGGAGCCGCACGCGCGCGGCGTCGAGGTTCACCGAGACCACAGCTCCCGCGCGCAGTGCGTCTTCGATGGCCGGGACGATCTGCGTGAGAACAGCTACCGTTCTCTTGCGATCGAGACCCTCGATGCGGAGCAGCACGATTGACGGTGCCGAATACCCACCCACGTACATGAGTCGAGGGAAATCACCATCGAGCGTAACGACCGCCCGTGACTGTGCTCTGGCGAACTCTAGGATGGTGCGATCCTCCGCGCCGCCGAGCCCAACGTCCGAGACGTGAATGACGTCCCAGCTCGCCCCGCGAAGATCCTCAGCCGCGGACCTGGGGAGCCCCGCGTCGAGGACGAGCGGGATCATGCCGCGCTGCGATCGAGCGGCACGATCTCCCCCCCGACGACCCTCGCGGCGAAGAGCAGCACCTGTCGGACGGACTCGTCGTCGAGTCCCGGGTAGTCGCGAGCGAGCTCCTCGCGGTCGGGGTATTGGGCGATGACCTCCAACGCCCTGCGCACCGAGATTCGCGTTCCTCGGATGTGAGGCTGGCCACCCACGATGGCTGGGTCGACGGCGATGCGATCAAGATCCATCGGGGAGTCCTCCATGCGCTGATCTTAGCCTTCCGCCGCAGCAAATGCCGTCAGGTGCACCTTCATCTGTCGTCGAGGCGGTGGATCCGACCGTCGGGCGAGACGTGTGCAAGTGCGGGTGTCCACCAAGCGAGCGTACCAGCGTGCGGCGGCGCCGCCGCACGCGGACCAGACCGAAGACCTCCTCGAAGGTTCGACCAAGTCCGATCACCGGTCTACCCTCACTCCGCGAATGCGGTCACATCGCGTAGGAATTGGCTTTCGTCCGGAGCTCGCGGCAGGGCTGCTCGCGGATCCGCAACGGGTCGATTTCCTCGAGGTCGTCGCCGAGACGACGTACGCGCGGGACGAGTGGCGGCGGGAGGCGCTGGCGCTCGCGGAGGTGTGGCCGGTCGTGCCGCATGGCGTGAAGCTGTCGCTCGCGAGCGCCGACGGGATCGAGGTCGAGCGCGCGCGCAAGCTCGGAGCGCTCGCCCGCGAGCTGAAGGCGCCGTTCGTCAGCGAGCACATCGCCCTCACGCGCGCGGGGCGCCGCGATCTCGGACACCTCACGCCGGTGCCCTTCACGATGGACGCAGCAAAGGTCGTCGCCAAGAACGTCGACCGCACGCGGCGTGAGCTCCCCGACGTACCGTTCCTCCTCGAGAACCCGGCGTGGACGCTGCGGTTCCGCGACGATGCGATGTCGGAAGGGGATTTCTACCGCGAGATCGTCGCGCGCACCGGCTGTGGGATGTTGCTCGACGTCGCGAACGTCTACGCGAACGCGAAGAACGCAGGCGTCGATCCCGTCGCGCTCCTCGACTCGCACCCGCTCGAAGCCGTGCGCATGATCCACGTCGCCGGCGGACTCTTCGAGGACGGCTTCTGGTTCGACACGCACGCGCACGACGTGGGCGACGAGGTGATGGCGCTGGTCGCGCACGTCGTCGCGCGCTGCGGCGACGTGCCGATGGTGCTCGAACGCGACGGAAACTTTCCCGACTTCGCGTCCACTGCGCGCGAGCTCGATGCGCTCCGTGCGATCGCGACGGGCGTGTCGAAGGACGCGCCCGCGCTCTCCGCGCCCCCCCTCGAAGAGGTCGCGGTCGACGAGCTCGTGCGCGCACAGGCCGACCTCGCGGGCGCGCTCCTCGACGGCGCGGTGCACGCTCGATTCGACGCGCGCGCGATCGCGCGCACCCGCGCGGTGCTCGACGAGAAGCGCCTCGACGACGCGCTCCCGCTGCTTCCCCGCCTCGCGCGTCGCCGCGCGGAGATCGAGCCGCTCGTGCGCGGGCGCGTGCCGAGCTGGCCGCGCCCGGACGAGCACGTCGGTCCGGCCGATGCGCTGCGCATCGCGGAGCTCGCCGCCGAGCACCCGGCGCTCGCCGACGACGCGCGCCTCGATCGCATCTTGCTGCGAGCGCGCTTCGTCGGACCGACCGCCGACGGAACCGTGAGGAAGCGCGTCGCCCCCTACGTCGTCCACGAGACCGTGGGCACGACATCGGTGTGGGCACTCAAGGGACCGGGCACGCTCGCGCCGATCCGACTCTGGACACGTGACGACCGAAACCGGCCCATGAGGAAGCCCATGAAGACCGCAGGGAGAGCCGCGTGAAACTCCACGTCAACGACACCGTGAAGCAGAAGCTCGACGAGCTGGTCACGTCGCTGAAGAAGGGACTCGAGGAGGACCTCGTCGCGGTCCTCGTGCACGGCAGCGCCGCGCGCGGTGGTTGGAAGGCCGGCAGCGACGTCGATCTCGTGATCGTGGTGAAGGACGCCGCGCGCACGCGCCTCGAGTCGATCGCCAACGCGCTGCAGGGCGCGCGCTGGTCCGCGCGCGTCGAGGCGATGATCCTGGTCGACGCGGAGATCCCCCGTGCGGCCGACGTCTTCCCGGTCTTCTACGACGACCTCCGGCGCCATCACGCCGTCCTCCACGGGAACGATCCGTTCTCCTCGCTCGTCATCGAGGATCACCACGTGCGGCTCCGCGTCGAGCAGGAGCTGCGCGAGGTCCAGATTCGCCTCCGCCGCGCCGTCATCGACGCGCTCGGCAGCCCGGAGTCGCTGCGCGGCGGCGTCGCGCGCAAGATCAAGCAGGTCCGCTCGCCGCTCCGCGCGCTCCTCGCCCTGAAGAAGATCGACGCCGAGGACGATCTCCGGGCCGTCCTCGCGAAGTGCGGCGAGATCTTCTCCATCGACGTGGCGCCGCTCGCGCGCGTCGACGAGGACGCCAACGCGGCGCACGACACGCTCGTGAAGCTCCTCGATCTCGCCGTGAACGACGTCGACGCGATGGGAGCCGGGTGATGGAGTTCCTCGAGTTCTTCCCGTTCGACATGGCGAGCGGGCCGGCGTTCCTCTTCTTCTATCTCGCTGTGTCGGCGTGCGGCTTCCTCCTGACGGCGAAGCTGCGGGACGCCGTGGCCGCGAACGTCGAAGAGAGTCGTGCCCCGCGCTTCGAGCCCGCGTCGACGACGAACGTGGCGCCGGGGTACCGCACCGCACCCGTCGAGCAGCGTCGTCGCCTCACGGTCGGCTGGCTCCCGCTCCCCGACGAGTATTGGACCATCGCGTATCTCCGCGGCGACCTCGTCGGCGTCGCGCAGACGATGGTCTCGGCGGCCGTCGCCGACGGTGCGCTCGCGCTGGTCGAGGGGGTCGTCCAGGTCCGCCCGAAGGAGAGCGGCGATCCACTGCTCGCCGCGTTCTACCAGCGCCTGAAGGGGTCCTCGACGACGATGACCCCGCGAGCGACGCTCGCGCTCGCCCTCGAGGTCGCGACCGCGCACAAGGAGCAGTTCGCACGTGAAGTGCGCGACGCCGGCTTGGAGCGACCCGCCGCGGCGATCTCGGCCGGTCGTTGGGCCGCGCTCGCGGGCTGCACGCTCATCCTCGCCATCGGCGTCCTGCGCGCCATGCGCGGCGCCTTCCTCGACCGACCGATCGCGCTCCTCGTCGTGATGATCATCTTGAACGCGCTCATCGCCCTCACGGTCCTCGCCGGAGGTAGCGGCGGCGGCGTAGCCAAGCAGAAGTACCTGGACTGGCTCGAGGGCTCGACGACGTCGCTGCGCAACGACGTGGCCTACGGCCGCCGCAGCGCACCGACCGAGGTCGCGCTCGCGACGGCTGTCGGCGGGGCCTCGATCCTGATCGCGGCCCCGCTGTTCCTCGGCATGAACGAGGCGTTCGCTCCCACCCTGGTGACCAGCAGCAGCACCAGCTCGAGCGACTCGGGCTCCTCGGGCTCGTCGTGCTCCTCGTCGAGCTGCGGCGGCGGTGGCGGCTGCGGCGGTGGTGGCGGCTGCGGCGGTGGTGGCGGCTGCGGCGGATGAACATCGAGGTGCTCGACGCGTTCGAGGGGATCTTCGAGCACGAAGGAAAGCCGCTGTTCTCGCTCGTCCGACGGAGCGGCACGCTCGATGGAACAGTGCCGTTGCGCGCCGCGCAGGCCTGCGTCCCTCTCCTCGAAGGGAATGCCTACGGAGTCCAGCTCCGGCTCGCTCTGCCGCTCGCGATCGAACGACGGCTCGGTCGCGCGCCCCGCCTCGTCTCTTCGCGCGTGCCGGTGGAGACCTTGCATCGCGCGGTCATGCCGCGCCTCGTCGCGCACGGCTTGATCACGAGCGCGTTCGAGAAGGCCTTCGCGCGTGGGTTCCTGCACGAGGAGCGCGGGGTGCTGCGGCTCTTCACCGGTCTCTTCGTGCGCGCACCGGCGGGCACATGGATCCGCGTCGCGTCGAACGCGAATCGGCGCAGCGTCGCGTACACGATCGACGAGGTGTTCGCGCCCGACGACGCCGGCTTCGTCCCGTTGGTGCTCGGCATCCGTGCGCGCGGCAACGTGAGCCTCGAGGGGGAGCTCGCGACGCTCTCCCTCGTGCGCCCCGACGTGACCGTGGAGCGCCTGGATCTCTCCGATGCGCCCGAGCTCGGCGAAGCGCACGTGCGCTTCTACGACGCGACGTACTTCGCCGCGAAGAAGGGGGAGTCGACGCGCAAGTACCGAAAGCTCGTCACGCGCGCCGAGGACGAGCAGGACGACGGTCCGTCGCGCGTCGTGCTCGCGGGACCGGGCGACGTGTCGATCGAGATCCGCCGCGCGGTGCTCTCGGCCGAGCGCCCGACGCCGAAGAAGCACGCACACGGCGTCACCACGATGCGCTTCTCCGCGCTGCTCCCATTCACCGCGACGTTCGACGGACACGCGCTGACGCTCGACTACGACCGCTCGCGACTCGCGCGCGACGCAAAGGCGCTCGAGCGCACCTGGTCGAGCGTCTACGGCCCGGCGTTCCAGGCGAAGCACCAGGGGGCGCTCTGGTATCTGACCAAGTACTTCACCCCGCATCCGCCCGGTGAGCCGCACTTCTTCGTGAAGCCGTGGGCCTTCGTCCAGACTCCGCCCGGATGGTCGAGCCTCGTCGACGGCGCGTGCGGCGACGGTTGGGAGGTGATGCGCGGCGTCGTCTCCACCGATCTCTTCCACGCGACCCCGGCCGTGTTCCGCGTGTGGCGTGTCGGCGAGACCGTGCGCGTGCGCGAAGGCGACCCGCTGATCGACGTCATCCCCATCCCGCGATCGCTCCTGCAGACGCGCGTCCGGAGGGTGAAGATGGCCGACGCCGCATGAGCATCGCGGAGCATGGCTTCGAGATCGTGCACGCACCGGAGCTCGTCGCGCGCGTCGTCTCCACGCCGTGGGAGGTCGCGCGTGCGGTCGCATCGCATGTGACGATGGTGGAGCGACAGCCGATCCGCCCCGTGGCGCACGGTCGCTCGTTCGCGGCGCGCACCGGGCCTGCGCCGCTCCACACCGACAGTCAGCTGTTCCGCGGACGCCCCGCGCACCTCCAGGTGTTGTTCTGCGTGCGGAGCGCAGCGGTCGGCGGCGAGACGACCCTGCTCGACGGACACGCGTTGCTACGCCGCGTGCAGACACGCGATCCAGCCCTCTACGAAGCGCTGTTCTCGACGCCGCGCACGCTCCCCTTCGTGTTCGGCGACGTCGTCGCCTCCACCGCGTCCGTCGTCGGCGACGATCTGGTGATCACCTACCCACCGGTCGCGCGCGAGCCGATCGGGATGGCGCTCGCGGAGCACGTCGCCGCGATGCCGCGCGAGACGGTCGCGCTCCGCGCGGGCGATGTGCTCCTCGTCGACAATCACCGCATGCTGCACGGCCGGACCTCGTTCGAGGATCCGTCGCGCGCGCTCGAGAGGCTCTTGATCTGGCGCGAGCGCGGGTGTGTCGCGCCGGCCGACCTGCTCGCGCGAGCACGCTCCGGCCATCCTCCCGTTCGCGTGGTCGATGCGACCGTCGGAGAGCACCCGAACGCGCACGCGATCGTCGAGGCGATGCTCGCGGGTACGCCGCCGGGTGTGCTCGCGGTGCAGCACGGAATCCCGGAGTCCCACCTCTACGCGTTCCGCGATCGCCTCGCACCGTGAGTCGGCAGCGCCGTCCGTCGTCGATCCGGCTCGACTCAGATCGCGAGCACGCGCACTGCGGGGAAGAACGCGCGCAGCCTCTCCAGATCCTCGACGTCGCCCGAATAGACGACGTCGCCACGTAGTGCGGCGCTCGCCATCACGAAGGCGTCGATCGTCGTCGCGCGTTTCACGCTCGCCAAGGCTTCCCCAGCGAGCCGGGCGATCGCGTCGCTGAGCGGCTCGACGTGGACAGCGAGGTGGATCGCCTCGCGCACGTCCGTCCGACCGCGCCACCACTCGCCCATCACGGGTGCCGGAACGGTGACCGGCACGCTCCGCTCGTACAAGCGACGGAAGATGATCCAGGCCGCTTGCTTTCGTCGCTCGAGCGCGACGAGCATCCCCGTGTCGAAGGTCGCCCCTTGGCTCGTCACGCGGCTCGCTTTCGCTTTGGCTTCTTGTTGGCGGCCTTGCGGGAGAGCGCCCAGCCTTCTTCGAGGTCGGCGTCGATCTTGGCACGGGCCGCGTCGGTCGGTTCTGCACCGCCATACCAGCGCCAAGCACGCTCGAAGGCCGCCCGCTGGACCGCCACCTCGGTCATCTCGGTGATGAGCGCCGAGACGTTGCCGTGATGCTTCTCGTCCGCAAGCGCCTTCAGCTTCCGCTTCGTGTCCGGATCCAGCGACACGCCCACGGTCTCCGTGGCACCGCTGCGCCGCGTCCGTTTGGCATTCATGCCTTCGAGTGTAGCACAACCCGAGACCGTTCGACGTCGTCAGGACGGTAGACGGAGCCGTCACCCCGCGCCGCGCAGGAACGGCAACATCGCCGTGGTGAACGCGTCGTTGCGATCGCCTGCGACCATGTGGCCTGCGTCCGCCACGTCGACGAACTTCGCGCCCGGGACGAGATCGAGGAACTCTTCGACGCCACGTGCGCTCAGGAGATCGCTCTTCTTCCCGCGCACGAGCAACGTCGGGATCGTCAGTCTGCGCGCGGCGTCGGCGAGGCGCGTCCCGCTCTTCGAGGCCGCCGGTGGCTTCTGGCCGAGGAACGCGGGATCCCAGTGCCAACGAAGGCGCCCGTCGGTGTGGCGACGCAGGTTCTTCTCGAGCCCGCTCAGATCGCGGGGACGCGGGCGGTTCGGGAGGTACTCGGCGATCGCGTCGGACGCCTCTTCGAGTGTGGCGAAGCCGTCCGGGCGCGCCTTCATGAAGCCGACGATCTTCGCGACGCCGTCGGGCTCCAAGCGCGGCGCGATGTCGACCAACACCAGCGCCGACGCGAAGGTGCCGTCTCCCTCGGCTTGCGCGAGCATCGCCGACAGCCCGCCGAGTGACGCGCCGACGACGGCCGGCCGCTTCTCGGGCGAGAAGCTCCGCGCGACGAGGCGCAGATCTTCCGCGAACGCATCGAGCGAGTAGTCGCCGTCGGCCGCCCACGCGCTGTCACCGTGCCCGCGCAGATCGAGCGCGAGCACCGAACGCCCTTCGTCGGCGAGCCGGCGCGCGGTGTCGTCCCACGCGTGACGGGTCTGCCCGCCACCGTGGAGCAGCATCACCGGCGCGCCGCTCGAGCTCTCGACCGCGGGCCCGCTCGACTCGCCCGTCAGCGTGACCCCGACGAAGCCCGTGAACGTGTGAATCAATGCACGAGCTTCCGATACTTGATGCGATGCGGCTGGTCGGCGTCCTTGCCGAGCCTGCGCTTCCGGTCCTCTTCGTACTGCTGGTAGTTCCCCTCGAACCACACGACCTTGCTGTCCCCCTCGAACGCGAGGATGTGCGTCGCGATGCGATCGAGGAACCAGCGATCGTGGCTGATGACCACGGCGCATCCCGGGAACGCGAGCAGCGCGTCCTCGAGCGCACGGAGCGTCTCGACGTCGAGATCGTTCGTGGGCTCGTCGAGGAGGAGCAGGTTGCCGCCCTCCTTGAGGAGCTTCGCCATGTGCACGCGGTTGCGCTCGCCGCCTGACAGCGAGCCGACCTTCTTCTGCTGGTCGCTCCCGCGGAAGTTGAACCAGCCGCAGTACGCGCGTGAGTTGACCTCGCGCTTGCCGAGCGCGATCGCCTCGGCTCCGCCGGAGATCTCCTGCCAGACGGAGTTGTTCGCGCCGAGCGAGTCGCGGCTCTGATCGACGTAGGAGGTCTCGACGGTCTCGCCGATCTTCAGCTCGCCGCTGTCGGGCTTCTCCTGCCCGGTGATCATGCGGAACAGCGTCGTCTTGCCGGCGCCGTTCGGGCCGATGACGCCGACGATGCCGGAGCGCGGGAGGCGGAACGAGAAGTTCTCGAACAGCACCTTGTCGCCGAAGGCCTTGGTGAGACCCTCGGCCTCGATGACCACGTCACCGAGACGCGGGCCCGGCGGGATCGAGATCTCGCTCCGATCCGACGATCCCTTGTTCGATTTCTGCAGCAGATCTTCGTATGCGGCGAGGCGCGCCTTGC
>JBKJQC010000551.1:0-3982 GCA_046593995.1 Polyangiales bacterium | reverse complement strand
CGCGCGGATGAGCACGCGGTAGACGCCGGTGAACTCGATGTTCGCGGCCTCCACGCCGACGGCGTGGCTCGCGTCCCAGCCGCTGCGACCGAGCACCTCGCGGAGCGCCTCGTGCATCTGCGCGAAGACCTCGACGGGCACGGGCGTGAGGATGCCCGTGCGCTCGAGCGCCTCACGCGCCTCGTCCGGGACGCGCGCCTTCACCTTGTCGAGGATCGAATCCCCGAAGACGTTCTGGATCGCCTTGACGTTGTTTCGGAGGGTCGCCCCCTTCAGCGTCAGCGGCGGTTCGCCCATCGCAATACCTAGCGTCGGATCATAGCGTCCGACGGCGGGTTTCTCCGAGGAAGTGAAAGCGGAATTAGAACCGGAACGTCGCCCCGAGCGAGAACATGTTGTAGCCAGTCTTGAGGCGGCCGGTGTTCGCGATGGAGCACGCGCGGTAGGCCTGGTCCGGCTGGGGGAGACCCGCGGTCGTGCAGGCGTCGTAGAGGGGCGGGTTGGGATTGGCCGCCGTGGGCGCGTTCGGGGGCGTCGCGACGAGGCCGCGTACCGCTCCGCCGCCCTTGTTCGTGTTGTCGAACTCGCCGACGAAGATGTGGCCGTAGCCCGCGGCGATGTCGACGTGACGCGAGATGCGGAACGTGCCGCCGAGGTAGAACCCGAACATCGTGCCCGGGTGGAAGTCGAGGTTCAGGAACTTCTCGTCCTGACCTTTGGTCTGGAAGAAGGCGCCGGCGCGGATGCCGAGCGTGTCCTTCACGACCGCATACTCGCCGCCGAGCTTCACGGCGAAGGTATCCTGCCACTGCTTCTCGAGCGAGGCGTTCGGCGGGACGAACCCCGCCGTCGCGGAGCCGAAGTTCACGGCCTGGTTCTCGTAGAATAGGATGGAGATACGGTCGAACGAGCTGTTGCGCGAGTAGTTGAGGTCGAGCTCGATGTCGAACTGGTCGTGCTTGAGGAAGTCGCGACGCCCCGCGATCACCTCGCTGACCGACTTGCGCTTCGGGTGCCAGCGGAAGCCGAGGCGGAGATCCATCGGCTGCTTCAGGACCATCTCCTTGATGCGCGCCTCGGTGATCGCGGGCGTGTCGGACGGCTTTGTCGCACGGCCGTAGAAGGGCGCCTGCACCGTCACGTCGGGCTTGCCGTCGAGCGTGTTCGTGTATTTGACGTCGGCGCTGTATCGGAACATCGCGCCGATGTCGAAGTCGTCGTGCGGGCTGTACATCGCGCCGAAGACCGCGGCGGGGGTGAACAGCTTCGTCCACTTCACCGTCGACATCGTGTTCGACCCGGGGCCACCCTGGACGTCTTGCACGCTGCTCTGCGGCCCCTGCGACATCAGCTGCGACTCGAACATCGTGATGACCCACTGGAACGACGCGCCGACGCGCAGTCCGGGGAGCACCTCCACACCGACGCCGAGGGTCGGCATGATGATGCGCGCGTTCTTCGAGACGAGCAGGAAGCGCTGCGGCGCGGGCGCGAGGTCGCCGCTCGGCAGCGTGACCTCGGTCGGCCACACGGCCTTGCCGGTGCCGCTCGGCGTCCAGAGCGGGAGGAAGCCGATCGAGACCTTGTCGTTGATCTGGAACGTAGCGCCGAGCTGCGGCACGACGCCGACGTTGCCGATGCCGTTCTTCTTGCAGACCTCGGGGTACGGCTTTCCTTCGAAGTCCACGTCCGACGTCCACTGCGTGCCGAGGCGGTTCGACCCCGTCGGGTAGTTCCCCGCGCGCGCGAAACACTGCGACTGGTAGGTGAAGTTCGAGTTGACGATGATGTTCGTCTTCTGTCCGGCGAGGCCTGCCGGGTTGAGCGCCGTGGCGAGCGCGGTGTCGGCTCGGGCCGTCCACGCGCCGGCGCGCCCCATCACCTCGGTGCCGTTCTCGGGGATCTCGAACCCGTTCGCCCGAGCGTCGCGTGGCGTTGCCATGAGCACGCCGAGGCCGGCGAGTGCCGCGAGCGACAGTGAACCTGCGAGCGAACGACGCACGAAGCCGACGCGCATGAAATCCTCCGAGGGACGACGCGGCGCGGCAGCTTCCGACGGAAGGACGACCGGCCGGTCTTCGATGCGCGGCGAGCGTACCCTCAAGTGCGCGAGAGTTGCGACGACTTTCTAGGCGCGATCACGCCTGAGGCCCGAGTCGGGCGCCGGCCACGAGGACGCGCCCGTGCACCAGATCCGTCGCCGGCATCGCCTTTTTCCCTTCCGGCTGCGCCTCCACCACCTCGAGGGTCTCGCTGCCTCCCGGTCCGACCGCGAGGAAGACGCCGGACTTGTCGGCGAGCAGCACCACGCCCGGCGCGCGCTCGACGCCGGTGGCGAGCGGGTGCTCGGTCCTGCGCGTGCGCAAGATCTTCAGCGTCTTGCCGTTCGGGAGCTTGGTCGTCGCGCCCGGCCAAGGGCTCATCCCGCGCACGTGATCGTGCACCGACTGCGCCGGCTTCGCCCAGTCGACCATCCCGTCCTCTTTCTTCAGGATGGGGGCGAGCGTCGCGTGCGCGTCGTCCTGCGGACGAATCGGGAGCTTGCCCTCGACGACATCGGCGAGGGATGCGCGCACGAGATCCGCCGCCGCGCGCGACAGACGCGCCGAGAGCTCCCCCGCGGTCTCGTTCGGCTCGATCGCGAGCCGCACCTCGGCGTACACACCGCCGGTGTCGAGCCCCTCCTCCATGCGCATGAGACCGACGCCCGTCTCGGCCTCGCCGCGCACGATCGCCCACGTGATCGGCGCCGCCCCACGATACTTCGGGAGCAACGATCCGTGCACGTTGAGACACCCCGTGCGCGGCGCGTCGAGCACGTCCTTCGGGAGGATGCGGCCGTAGGCGACGACCAGCGCGACGTCGGCGTTCTTCTCGCGGATCCATTTCGCGACCGCGCCGTCGCGGAGCTTCGTCGGCTGGATGACCTCGAGCCCGAGCGCCTGCGCGCGGAGCTTCACCGGAGGAGCCGTCAGCACCATCCCGCGACCCGACGGACGATCGGGTTGGCAGACCACGCCGACGACGTCACCGCCACGCGCGCGCGTGACGTCGACGAGCGCGTCGAGGCTAGGGACCGCGAACTCGGGTGTGCCCATGAAGATGGCGCGCATGAGGGAGGTGATCTAGCAGACCCCTCGCCGCGTACGTCGCGCAAGCGCGGACACGGGCAACGGCCACGGCCACGGCCACGACGAGACGAGACGAGACGAGACGAGACGAGAGGGTGACCCAGCGAGCCTCGGCATGCCGGGACGCCGCCCGCGGTGTGACTCGCCGTGGCCGTGGCCGTGGCCGTGGCCGTGCAGCCGTGTCCCGATCTTCTCTTCGCTCTCGCAGCAGCGATGCTAGCGCGCGCGAATCAGGGCTCGCGAGACTTCGGCTCTCCGGCAGGAAGCGTCCCGCAGAACCAGTCGGCGGCCGTCTTCACGCGCTCGCCGTCCCGTCCGTCGAAGGTGAGCTTGGTGCGGTAGCTCGCGCCGTACCAGGCGGGGTAGCTGCCGACGTCGACGTCGGGGAAGCGCTCGACCACGGCGTCGAGCAGGTGCTTGAGATGGCCTTCGTCCATGTCGGTGAAGACCGAGTGGGTCACGAAGGCGCGGGCGTTCAGGGCGCGGAGCTTGGTGCGGACCGCGCCGAGCTTCATCACGAAGACCTGCGGGATCCCCGGGAGCACGAACGTGTTGCGGACGAGGATCGCGGGCCAGGGGGTGCTCTTGCCCGCCACCTGCACCTGGTCGTCGTGGGTGGGGACGAGCTCGGTGCCGGAGGGGAGATCCGCCATCCGCAGGTGTCCTTCGGTGCACTTGTCGCCGTAGAAGCCTTGTAGCAATGCGGCGAGCTCGGCGCGGCGCTCGATTTGGACCTCGAAGGCCCGCGCGACGCCCTCGAGCGTGACGTCGTCGTGGGTCGGGCCGACGCCGCCCGACGTGAAGAGCCAGTCGTGCGTGGAGGCGAGCTCCTTGACCTCGCGCGCGATGAG
>JBKJQC010000549.1:0-4278 GCA_046593995.1 Polyangiales bacterium | reverse complement strand
ACTGACCTCGGTCGCTGCCCACCTGCAGATCGCTCGACGGGTGTCGCAGCATCTCGCATCCGAAGGGGTCCGTGGCGGTGTGCGCATCTTCCGCCCGTTGGAGTTCTGCTACCTGCCATCAGCGCTCCCGGGAGAGCCGTTCGAGACGCGCGACCTGCGGGGAGCTGTGCTCGCGGCGGAGAACGACGACGAATAATGCGAGAAGCGTGTTTTGCCCGCGAACGAGGCGCTCTTGCCGTGGCTCCCTTCCGGCATCAAAATGGATCACATGTCTCGCAAGCCAATCTCGCCGGAGGGCGACGCCAGTCGCTTCTGCTTTCTGATCACGCCCGCCGAGCGTGCGATGCTCGACCGACTGGCCGAGGCGGACGATCGATCGGCGGCGAACTGGTTGCGCAACACCATTCGCGACGTGCACGCCACGCGCTTTCCGACCCGTGCGAGGCCCGTGGCCCCACGTAGAGCTGCCAAGCCGCTACCGAAGGGGAAGAGGTTCCGCTGATGCCGAGGAAGCGCGAAGGAACGATCGAGTGGTCGGTCGACCACTACAAGGTTCGGATCACGCTGCCCGATGGCCGTCGTCCGTGGGTGCACCTCGAAGCAGGTCACACCGAGGAGATGGCGCGCGAGCGTGCGCGGTCGTTGTCCGAGCTGGCGGCGCGCGATGCGCTTCCGGGCTTCACACGCGTTCGTGGCGTGAAGGGCGTCGTCGAGACGGTGCGCGAGTGGTCGAAGCGTTGGCTGGCGTCACGCGATGCGCTGGCGAGCGTCGGTGACGACCTTTCGCGCCTGAACAATCACATTCTCGACGCGAAGGTCCGAAAGCGACGCGTGGCGTTCGGCGATCTCGCGATGCCCGACGTGCGCCGCGACGACATCGAGGACATCGTCTCGGCGCTCGACCTACGCGTTCGTGCCGGCGAGATCAGCTGGAAGACTGCGAAGCTCGTCTGGTCGAACCTCAGCAAGATGTTCGACGACGCGACCAATGCAAAAGACCGCGCACTGCGCGTTCTCACGTCGAGCCCCGCGTCAGGGGTGCGTGGCCCGAACAAGGGCGCCGAAAAGGGGCACACGTATCTCTATCCGGACGAGTTTCTCAAGCTCGTCTCGTGCGAGGCCGTTCCGCTGCGCTGGCGACGACTGTTCACTCTCGCCGTCTACATATTCGGTCGCGCAAACGAGCTGGACGAGCTGCACTGGTCCGACATCGACCTCGACCACGGCACCATCAGCATCGCGCGAAGCCGCGACCGCCTGCGGAACGTCGGCACCGTGAACTGCACCAAGGGAAAGCGCACTCGACGCAACCCACTAGAGCAGGAAGTGGTGCCCCTGCTCGCCGCCATGCGCGCGGAGGCCGACGGCAAGGGGCCCGTGTTCGCGACACGAACGAGCACGAACCTCGCGTCGCGCCTTCGCAAGTACTTGAGAACGGCAGGCGTAACCCGCAACGAGCTCCTCAAGGGGGACCCACAGCGCAACGCGCTCCGCTTCCACGACTTGCGCGCGACGGGGATCACCTGGATGGCTGTCCGCGGCGACGACACGCTCCGCATCCAGCACCGGGCGGGGCATCACCAATTCTCGACCACGGGGCAGCACTACATCCGCGAGGCGGAGAACGTGAGCCGCTCCTTCGGGACGCCCTTCCCGCCGCTGCCTCGCTCGCTGATGGGAGCTTCCGCAGGGTCCGCTGCCAGCGGATCGGACGTCGCGCCGACGGTCGAATCGTCCGGCGAAACGTCCGGCCGGGCTGCCTTCTACGCTGATCTAGCGGAAATTGCAGCGCGGATGGCGGTGGGCATTACAGGATTTGAAACCCGCTGCTGCCGACGGGGGCCAGAGTCGCTCGGGAGATCCCGCGATCGCCGCGGCCGCTCCTCTCGATTCGACGACGGGAGATCGCGCACTTGGAACCTACCTGGCCAAGCCCGTGGCCAACCTCGAGAGCGGCCTCGAGGAGCTCCGTCGCGAGGTCGACGAGCTGCTCGCCGAGGGGCGTGTCGACGATGCCCGGGCCGCCCTCGCGACGCTGCAGACGGCCGCGCGCGCGAAGGCCCTAACCGGTCGGCTGAGGCGCTGAGGAACCTCGGACGCGCGGGTGGACGTGCCGGGCTGCCCCGCTACGCTCGCGACGAGGGAGCGTGAGGCATGGCCGTGACCACGACCGGGGACGCCGAGACCGACCGGAGGATCGCCGCGGGCCAGCGTCCGGACCGCGTCGGCTGGAAGCAGATCGCCGGCGAGCTCGGGGTGCACGTGCGGACGGCGCTGCGGTGGGAGGTCGCTCTCGCCCTTCCGCTCTTCGCGTGGGGCACGTCGACGGCCTGCTACGCGGATCGGCTCCGCGCTGCCGTCATGCGCGGCCGTCGCGCAGCGTGACGATCGGGAAGCCGCACGCTCCGCACCGCGCACAGCTCGACGTGTCGGCGAGGACCTCGCGCGTCTCGCAGGTCACGCGGACGCCGGCGACGATCGCGACGACGCCATCGCACGCGACGACGAGCCCCGGCCGCTCGACGTGCGCCGGTGCCGGGACGAGGAGCGGCGGGCGGATGTCGAGCTCGACCCGCTGCAGGCCCGCGCGGAACGTCCGACGAGCAGCGCGGCTCTCTGCCTCGAGGCGCGCGGCCGCCTCCTCGAGGTCGCTGGCGTCGGCCGTCGCACGTCCGAGGGTGATCGCCGCGACGACGCCCGGCCGGAGGCTCTCAGGGGGCAGCGTGGCGACGGAGGCCACGTCGCTCACCTCGCCTCGTCGGAGCCGCGCACGCGCGTCCCGGGCGACCTGCAGGGCGCCGCCGTCGGGTGTCGACCCGAGCCTCGCGAACATCACGACCAGGACCTCGCGACTCGCGGCGTCGAGGGTGGTCCAGACCCGCCACGCCGCGAGGTGGTGATCGTCGACGTGCGGCTCGAATCGCGAGGAGTGAATCGCGGCCGAGCTGCGACCGCCGGTGTCGCGTCGGTCGTACGCGCGGGCGAGCTCCCCGCCGACGGCGCGGCCGCGAGCTCGCGGCGGACCGTGGCGGTCGAGGTAGCGCACAACGTCGAGCTCCCCCGGCCATCGTGCGACGACGTCGCGAGGCCAACGAGGGGCAGCATGGTCACCGGCGGGATCCCGGCGGACGGCACGCTCGAACGCACCGGCCGCGATCGCGGTGTCGAGCTCCTCGTCGAGGACGGCGACGGTGACGCGTTCGCGGCGCACCTGCGTCTACGCCTTCGTCGTCATGGCTGCAGGACCACGACGCGGATCATCTGTGCGCCGTGCCCGTTCAGCACACGCGCGAGTGCGAGCACGATGCCTGCGAATGGGAGAGGTTCGTGGAACACGAGCTCGGGGTCCGCCTTGCGTGCGCAGTCGACGCAGAGGCGCGTGTCGCTCGTCGTCCGGTGCGCGACCACCCCGACTCCGGGCGTCGCGACGCCGCGCGCCACGCAGGCCAGGCAGCGCGGGAGCTCGGCGAGCAACGCGACCACGCCGTCGGCGATCGCCATGACGGTACTGCGCTTCACGGCGTGGGCGTTCCTGCGCCGGGACCCTTCGGTGGCGTCGGCGCAGCCGCCTGCGTCGGCGCGTTCTTCCGAGCCTTCAGGTTGAAGATGCGCTCGTCGATCTGCTTCGTGTCTAGCCCTGCGAAGAGCTTCACGCCGCGATCGGCTTCGAGCTGAGCGAGGAGCTTCTCGTCGGAGGACGACCACGCCGGCAGCGTCACCAGGCCCGTCGCCGTCGGCGTCGTGGTTGCAGACTGCGACGCCTTCGGCTTCGGAGGAGGTGGCGCGAATTCGATGCACGAGAGCGTCACGAACTGCAGCCCGTCGTCGCTCGGCTGCGTAGGTCCCGCGACGCTGACGACTTGCAGAGCGCGGAGGCCGTGCATCTGCAGGATGGGGTGCGTGAAGTCGAAGGGCGTGACCTTCTTCGTCTGCTTCGGCTTGATGAAGATGGAGTAGATGAGCTGCTCGATCTTCTGCAGGTGCGACCGCGTCCACATCTTCAGCTTGATCGAGACCTTCGCGAGCTTGACGCCCTGCACCGTTAGCGACGCGCCGTTCACGCCAGCGCCGTCCTTCTCGTCGGTCTTGTACTCGCGGTTGACGGTGATGTCGTCGACGATCCCCGGCGCGAGATGCCCCGTGATGTACAGCGCGTCCCATGGG
This sequence comes from Polyangiales bacterium, assembly GCA_046593995.1. Lineage (GTDB taxonomy): Bacteria > Myxococcota_A > Polyangia > Polyangiales > JADJMO01 > JALHOE01. The sequence continues at coordinate 114 of JBKJQC010000549.1, read as the reverse complement.
ATCGGTCGGTCGTGCCAATGCGCAGGCGCGGTCACGCGGCCTCGCGATCGAGCTCGTCGAGGATCGTCGCCAGCTTCGAGCGGAAGCCATCAGCCGCGGCCTCGCCCTTCGCCT
>JBKJQC010000545.1:0-3156 GCA_046593995.1 Polyangiales bacterium | reverse complement strand
GGGACGTCCGAGACGGTGCTCCGACGCACCACCCCGAGCGGGCGCTCCTCGCGCCGGCGACGGTCGTGTTGTTCATGTCGGCCGACGCGTTCCTCGGCTGTCTCGCCGGGATGCGTGCTGCCGCGAGGCGCGCGGTCGTCGGGGCGTGTGCCGTGTCTCTCCTCGTGGGCTTCATCGCCCTTCGGCTCCATCGCTCGCTTCGTTGGTTCGCGTCGGCGCCGCGCGTCCGCGAGCTGGCCTCGGGACGCGCGCTCGCGGAGCACGTGCCCCCGGACGCACGCGCGCTGATCGACACGCGCGACATGCCCGGTGGCAGCATCGACTACGGCTACTACGCCGTGCTGGCCGCGTTCGGCCGCCCGCTCGCGTCCGAGATCGATCGCGATCAGGATCCACGAAAGCCACGCGCTCCGTCGTCGTTCGACGACCGCGACCGACTCGCGACACGGCTCCAGGGAGCGAACGCGCGCGCCGTGCTGGTCTGGGGCGACGCGCGGCGGCGGACGGTCGAGGGGCTGGGAGGCGCGGTCGTCGCAGCGGAAACGCCGTCCCGGGCGGAGCCGGTCGAGGTCCGGTCATGGTATGTCCTCGTGTTGCCGCGCGTGCCTTGACGGGTCAGGACACGCGTCGTAGCCCCTGAACGTTCGTTTCGTATGCACGTTCTCGGCGTCCGCGCTTCATGCAGGAGCGACGCACGAGGCGCGATCGGAACGGGAGGAATCGCATGGCTGAAGGGCTCAACCGCGTGATGCTGATGGGCAACCTCGGAGCGGATCCGGAGCTGCGCTTCGGGCAAGGGGGCGCCGACACGGCGGTCCTCAAGCTGAGGCTCGCCACGACCGAGAGTTATTTCGACAAGCGCTCGAACGAGCGCAAAGAGCGCACCGACTGGCACAACGTCACGGTGTTCGGTCGACGCGGCGAGGCCCTCCAGAAGATCCTGCAGAAGGGGTCGACGATCTTCATCGAAGGACGTCTGCAGACCTCGAGCTACGAGAAGGAAGGGCAGAAGCACTACCGGACGGACGTGGTCGCGACGAACGTGATCCTCGCGGGTCGCGGTCCGGGCGCCGGTGCCGGAGCGGGGGGCGCGCGCGAAGAGGGGGGGGCGCCGCGGAACTTCCAGCGTGAGCGCCCGGCCTTCGAGGCGGCGCGCGGGGGCGGTGGTGGTGCGGCTGCAGGCGGAGGCAGCGACGCTCCGCGTGGTGGCCGGCCGCAGCCGGAGCCGCAGCAGAGCCAGGACGACGACTTCGCTGGGTACCCCGACGCTGGCGGCGGTCGCGACGACGACATTCCGTTCTGAGCCGTCGCTCGCGTGGCCGCCGCGCGACTGTGCGACGGCCGCGCCCGAGCCACGAAACGAACGGACCTCGACCGGCGTCTCTCTCTGGACGCCGCCGGTGTCCGGCTCGATGTCTTCCTTCGCCACGAAGGTTGAATCGATCGGTGCCGAAAACCGTCTCTCCTTCCGGCGAACCACAACCCTCGCTCAGGAGCTCGAGCTTTGCGAATCATGAAGACGACCCTGATCTCCTTCGCTGCGACCTCGCTCGCGGTCTTCGCTCTCGGCCTCGCGTGCGATCGCACGCCCGGTGCCTCCGCTGCTGCCGGAGCGGCGCCGGCTGCCGGTCCCGCCGCGTCGACCGTCGAGACGGCGGCGTACAAGCTCGAGATCAAGCCCGTCGGTACCTACAAGAAGGGCCAGCCCGCGACCTTCGAGGTCATCCTCAAGACGAAGGGCGACCAGCACGTCAACGAGGAGTACCCGACGAAGTTCAAGGCCGCCGAGGGCGCGGGCATCACCTACGAGCAGCCGAAGCTCGAGAAGATGAAGCACGCGGACGCGTTCGCGCTCGAGAAGTGCGCCTCCGGCAAGGACATGTGCACGCTGAAGATCACCGTGAAGTTCACGCCCGATCAGGCCGGGGCGGTGAAGGTCGGCGGCGAGCTCAACGTCGGCGTCTGCAACAAAGAGACGTGCCTCGTCGAGAAGAAGACGCTCGATCTCTCGATCAACGTCACCTGAGCGCGGCGCCGAAACGCTTCGATCGCGGGGAGTAGCCCGGCTCCATTCAGCCGCGCGTGCTAGCGTTCACGTGTGCGGCCCCGGACGTCGTACGGCTTCGGCATCGTGCGCTCGCTCGATTCCTCCGCGGCGCGCGCGAAGCTCGCCGACGTGTGCGATCACCTGTCTCGCGCGCTCGGCGCCATCGTCTTCCCGCAGCAGTCGCTCAGCTATCGTGAGCTCGCCGAAGGGCTCGAGCGCGGAACGCTCGGCTTCGCGTGGCTGCCACCGCTGCTCGCGATCGACCTCGAGGATCGAAAGCACGTGGTGCCGGTCGCGCTGCCGGTTCGTCGCGGCACCACGTCCTATCACTCAGCGCTGATCACGCGCCGCGGCGGGCCGAAGACGCTCGACGAGATCCGCGGGAAGCGCATCGCGTGGGTCGACCGCGAGAGCGCCGCGGGGTTCGTCATCCCGCGCATGCACCTGATCGGCGCGGGCTTCGACGTGCGCTCCCTGTTCGGCGCCGAGTCGTTCGTCCACAGTCACGAGGCCGTCGTCGAAGCGGTCCTCTCCGGGCGCGCCGATCTCGGCGCGACGTTCTGCACGCTCGATCCCGTGACGAACCGCGTGCTCCAAGCCGGTTGGACGGCGCGCGACGGCACCGCGCCGAAGCCGGTCGAGACCATCGCGCTCGCCGGACCGATCCCGAACGACGTCATCGTCGCCGGCACCGCGGTCCCGGTCGACATCCGCGCACGCTTCCTCGGCGCGCTCACGTCGATGGACGCGAAGACGCGCGCCTTGTTCGACGGGGTGCTGCGCGCCGAGGCTTTTCGCCCGGCCTCGACGACGCACTTCGAGCCGCTGCGCAGGATGATGCTGCACGCGAAGGATCGCGCGGATTTGCCGCCCTCGTCGCGGAGATGAGAGGGTCTCTAGGGTCTAGGGTCTAAATCAGCGATCTCGATTCTCGAACTCGGCGTACCCGATCGATTGAACACGGAGGCACGAGGCCCGGAGGCTCGAGAGTCTGCCGATCGCGACGCTTCGAGGCCTGGCCCCAGAGTCCGGTCCTCGTTGCGATCGCCGGCGAGACGCGGCTCGGTGCGCGCGGCAGCACTTCACGGACCTCCGTGCCTCCGCGCCTC
>JBKJQC010000431.1:0-3375 GCA_046593995.1 Polyangiales bacterium | reverse complement strand
TCCGGGGGCGCAGCCGCGGGCGTCGACGGCGGCCCCGCGAGCGCCGCCGCGAGCGAGAGCGGCAAAGCCGCGACGGACAAGGCCGCGGGCGATGCGGGGAGCGGACAGGCGAGCGCGAACGCGGACGGTGGCGCGGGCGGAGGCGCGGCCGGTGCGCAGGGCGAAGACGGAGGCAGCGCGGCCGCGGGCGGTACCGCAGGCACGGCCGGCGGCACCACGAAGGATCCGAACCCGACGCAGGGCGGCACGCCCTCCGGCGTCGTCGACTTCCTCAACGTCACGTCGAACGGCGGCGTCACGGGCGACGTGCTCATGACGAACCTGCAGAAGGCGAAGCAGAAGTATCGCGCGTGCTACGGAAAGGCGCTCGCCGCCGACTCGTCCGCGCAGGGGACGCTCAAGCTCAAGCTCTCGATCGCCGCGGACGGCAAGGTCGAGAAGGTCTCCGTGCTCGGCGGCAACCTCACGCCCGGTCCGTGGGTGCAGTGCAGCGTCGCGACGACGCAGGGACTGAAGCTCCCCCCCGCGACGCCGTCGTCGAACGGCTCGTTCGACATCAAATACTCGAAGTAGGTCGGCTCGATGACTCTGCCGCCGGAATGCAGATTGGATTGAACACGGAGGCACGAAGGCACGGAGGTCGGTGAAGGCTGCCGCGCGCCTTCACCGACGTCTCGCCGGCCATCGCATCGAGGTACGGGCTGCAGAGCCGGGCCCTCGAAGCGTCGCGATCGGCAGACTCTCGAACCTCCGTGCCTCCGTGCCTCCGTGTTCAATCGATCAGGTGCGCGGAGTCGAGAATCGCTTGGTATTCTAGAACGCGAAGCCGAGCCCCGCGGTCGCGCGTCGTTCACCGACGAACGCGACCTCGATCGTGCCGTCGATGCCCGCGCCCGCGATGACGAGCGCGCCGACGCCGACCTGGTAATGATAGCGGTCCGAGCCGGTGACGATGCCTTCGGGGCGATCCCAACGCACCGGACCGCCGAATGCGCGCGCGACGACGTAGGGCGCGACCGTCTGCGAGATGGTCTTCCCGACGAGCACACCGATGCGCGCGTCGGTCGCCGAGAGCGCGAACGTGTCGCCCGCGCCGTTCCGAGTGCGCGCGAACGATTGCGCGACGGAGAGCGTCGCGAGCACGAACGGCGTCGAGGTGGCCTCGTCGACCAATCGGATCGACCCCGCGAGCGCGAACAGCGGTCCTGGGATCACCGCGTAGACATCCGTGCCGTAGACCAGGTTGCCCGCGAGGACCGAGCCGGCGGTGATCTGTCCGGTCACGCGAGACGTCAGTCGGCGATCGAACGAGAGCGCGGTCGCCTCCTGGCGCAGCCCGGCGCGCATTCCGTTCGCGAAGACGATCGTCGTGTCGAACGCGCCGAGCGTCGCGGCGACGTGCGACTTCCGTTCCGCCGAGCCAGAAGCGCCGCCGTGCGAGGCCCCGCCACACGTCTCGGGTAGACCGGTCGGACCGACCGGCGGAGAGAGCCCTCACGCCCGCGCGTCGCGCGGCATCATCACCGCGAGCATCGTCACCGCGAGCATCATCACCGAGGAGACGAATGCGAGGAGGACCGACGTCGCGCGAATCCGCATCTCTTCGATCCTGATCCCCATCATGCCCGACTCGTCGCCAATCGTGCACGGCGGAGGTGTCCGGGAGCGTGCACATCTCGCGTCGTCGCGTCGAGTCGCTCGCGGGGCTCGTCCGCGCGAGCAGCCGGACGACGTCGTTCCATGCCGCGGTGCGTAGCGTTTCGTCGGTCGACGCACGCGCGCGCGGGGGACGGAGCGGGGCAGAGCCACGCACGGAACGAACTCTGCAGAGGGGGGAGGCATGCGAACCAGCGCCCCGCCTTCCAACGCCACGTCGGAGCAGCACGGCGCCCCGTGGTCCTGGCATCGCGCGACGCCGCGTCACCTGCGCACCATGCTGCTCGGATTGCTCGCGGCCAATGCCTTCATCGCCGTGTTCGTCGGCGCGACGTTGATGCTCGACCCCTCGGGCGAGAAGCTCGGCCTCTCGACGAACATGCTCGCGCACGCGCCGTTCGGCAGCTTCTTCGTTCCGGGGCTCGTGTTCCTGCTCGCGATCGGTGGGACGAGCGTCATCGCGTTCGTCGAGCTCGCCCAACGCGCGAAGCACGCGCACGGCTGGACGCAGCTCGCTGGGATCACCGTCTGCGGTATCGTCGCCGTCCAGATCCTGACCGTCGGCGCGCGCTCGCCGCTCCAGGCGATCGCCTTTCTCCTCGGGATCGCGATCATGGGGACGAGCTCGAAGCTCCCCGGCAAGCACCCGCTCGCCCCGAAGTCGCTCCGTCGTCGCTGAGCCTTTGTCTCCTTCGAGGACCAGATAACCGAGCGCGAGTCCGACGGCACGGGCGGAGAAGGGCGTCTTGTCGTCGCCTCAGCGTCACGCCGCTGACTATCGCTCAACCGCCCGTCAACAGGGAGGCGAGGAGGCGGGGAGTTTCGAGAGGTCTACCGATCTCGGCTTGAACGCGACGACGCTCTCGCATGCGCGAGCGTCATGGCGCTCACAGCCCGCGCGCGGCAGCACTGTTTTGGATCGTCCCCGCCTCCCCGCCTCCCTGTTGACCAGCGATTCTGTTGCGTCGGCGGCCAGGCGGCGAAGCTCGTCGACGGGCATTGCCCCTCGACACCGTCGAGAATCGCTAGCGCCGGCTTAGAGTCAGGTGCCGACGTCGAGCGCGTAGCCTTCGGGACGCGTGAGCGGCGGGAGCGCCGCCTCACGGATCAAGAGCGTCCGCACGGCCCATACATCGTGGAAGATGCGGTACTTGAGCGCCGTCTGGTCGAGATAGTCGACGCCGGCCGAGCCGCCGGTGCCGGTGCGTCGGCCGATCACCCGCTCGACCATGCGGGCGTGCCGCTGCCGGAAGATGACGAACGCCTGCTCGAGGGCGACGATCGCATCGAGCACCTCCCGCGGCCACGCGAGGAGCGGGAGCTCGCGGTAGCTCTCGATGAGCACGATCGCAGCGCGGATCCGCGCGCGGCGGGGTCGATCGTCGTCCGGAACGTCGCGCGCCTCGAGGAACGCGCGCGCGCCCTCGATCTCGCGGTCGTAGCGCTGCTTCAGACGCTCGATGTCCGCCTCGCCGAGGCCGTCGTGCACCGCGAGCTGCATCGCCTGTCGGACCTCGGTCGCATGCGCGCCGAGGTACGAGTCGACGAAGTGCTTGGTCACCGCGGGATCGGCCGCCGCGTCGGGGGTGCTCGCGTCGATCGGAGTGCGGAAGAGCCAGGTGTCGATCGCATCGCGCAGCGTGGGGAGATCCGTCCGTCGCCGCTCGACGCGGATCGACGCCGGCGAGGGCGCGCCACCGGCCCCCTGGAGCGCCTTGC
>JBKJQC010000095.1:0-4866 GCA_046593995.1 Polyangiales bacterium | reverse complement strand
TCACGCTGACACCGACTGGGGCGGCGATCCGGCGCCCGTCTCGCTCGGTCGTGCGAGCGATGCGCGTCGCCGAATCGGTCGTCGCGCGGATCCCCGGCGTCCCTTCGACGTGCCTGTACCGCGCCCTCGGGCGCTATGCCGTGCTTCGTCGTCGGGGCGTCCCGGTCCGCTTCGTCATGGGCGTCGATGCGCGCACGGGCGAGCGCGCGCACGCCTGGATCGAGCTCGACGGCGTTCCCTACGATGAGACGCTGGACGAACGCTTCGTCGAGACCTACGCACACCCGCCGCGCCTGAGCCATGCAAGCTGCAGCTGAAGTGCCCGCGCCGCATCCGCAGGTCGTCATGACCGAGCTCGCCGACGCAACGGGCGTGCTCCTGCACCTCGACTCGAAGTTCTACTACACCCTTAATCAAACCGGCCTCTTCCTCTGGAAGGTCGTCTCGGACGGGCACGTCACGACGGTGGAGGCGCTGGCAGAAGCCGTCGCGCGACGCTTCGAGGTCGACGATGCGACCGCCAAGCAGGACACCGAAGCGTTCCTCGCCGGACTGCGCGCCGAGGGGCTGCTCGTCTCGCGCTGATGGCTCGCACCGAGGGGACATCGTTCCACGGCATCGCTATTTCGTGGGACGGCGATGGCGCCGCACACGGCGCGCTCCGTGACGTTTTTGCTCACTTCCCCCGGAGTCACGACTCGGAGCTCCACCTGGAGCTTCGCGCGGTCGAACGCATCGATGCCGCCGTGGCGCCCGAGTGGATCCCGTGGTTTTTCTACGGCGTCATCCAGACCTACCGCAGCGACGTCGAGAACACGACGCTGATCGTAGGCGGCGGCATTCGTGTTTCCGTCGACGCGTGCCACATCATCGGTGACGTCTCCGGGGAGGCGCTCGCCGAGCGACGGCCGCTGACGATGGCCGCATTGCGTGTTGCGCTGCTGGTGGCGCTGCGAAGCCGCTCGATCTTCGATCTGCACGCAGGCGCGGTGCGCACGCCGTCGGGGCGCGGCGTGTTGCTCGTCGGCGACGCGGGCGCCGGCAAGACGACGTCCACGGTGGCTCTGGTGCTGGCCGGCTGCGGGTACGTCGCCGATGACACGATCCTCTTGCGGCGCGAGCGGTCGCCCGTCGCGGCGTCGGTCGTGTCGATCGCGGCGCTCCATCTTCCCCGACCGTTCGCAACCTCTCGGACGACGCTCGACGCGTTCCCCGAGCTGTCATCGCTCCCGACGACGCGCATGCACGGCGGCGGCAAGTGGGAGGTCGAGGTCGGCGGCGTGCTCGGCTCCCCGCTGCTGACGCTCGACCCCTCCGTCATCCTCCTTCCGCAGATCGTGGACGCCGATCGCAGCGCACTGGCAGAGACCAGCCGCGCCGATGCGTTCGCTGCCCTGGTCTCTTCGAGCGCGCTGGTGGCGGTCGAGTCGATGACCCGACGTGACGAACACCTGGATCTGCTGCGCGACCTTGCCAATCACGCCGAAGTCTTCGAGCTGGCGCTCGGGCGGGATCTCCTGCACGCGCCGCTCGACACCGCGCGCGCGATTCTCGATCGCGTCGGGTAGACTGCGCGCGGACTGATGCGCGCGTTCGAGCGATGGCCGTTCCTCCGCTGGCTGCTCGCCGTGGCGCCGGTACTCGTGCTCGTTGCCCTCGCCCAGATCGCCCAGTCGCGTGTCATCTACGGCACTCGATACTTCTGGCTCGACGACGACCAGATGATCTCCATGCGCTACGCGCGCAACCTGGTCGAAGGCCACGGGCTCGTGTTCAACGCGGGGGAGCGGGTCGAGGGGTACTCGAACCCGCTGTGGACGCTGATGCTGGCGGCGCTGCACTTGCTCGGCGTCGGGGAAGCGAAGGTTTCGCTCCTGCCGAAGCTGGCGAACGGAGTCGCCGTCGCGGCGACCGCGCTTGGAGCGGTGCGGATCGCGTCGCTCCTTGCGCCACGCGCGGCGCGCGCGGCACCGCTCTTGGTGTTCACGGTGATCGTATCGATCGATGTCCTGTTCTGGGCGTTCCAGGGATTCGAGACGACCGTCTTGACGGCGCTTTTCACGCTCGGAACGGCCGAGGCTCTGCGCGACGAACCACGTTCGGTGGCGCTCGTGGCTGCGATCGGCCTGCTCCCTTTGGTGCGCAGCGATGCGTACCATCTCCTCGCTGCCCTCGCGTTGTTGCTGTTCCTTCGGCACGGCGTGACGCGCCGTACGTGCGCGATCGTCGCGCTCGCGCTGGTCGTGCCGGTCGTGCACGTCGTCTGGCGGCGCGCGTATTACGGCGAATGGTTGCCGAACACGTACTACCTGAAGGTCGTCGGCCTCGGTGATCGCACGCGGCGCGCGGCCGGGTACGCGGCGCGGTTCGGCGGAAGGTACGCCGTACCGCTCGTGCTCGCCGGCGTCGCGTTTTTCCTGCGGCGCGATCGCGTGCGAGCGTGGGTGCTCGTCGCCGTCGCGGCGTGTCTTCTCCACGTGCTCGCGACCGGTGGTGACGTTTTCGGAAACCTGCGCTACTTCGCGCCGATCGTGCCGCTCTTGCTCGCCTCGGCCTTCGCCATCGCGAGCGAGCTTTCCGACGACGCGCAGAGGTACGCACCCTGGGCGCTGACGGCGTGTCTCTGGCTCAGCGCAGGGACGCACGATCCCCACTCGCTCGCGAGCGGCAACGGCTTCGTGGAAGAGAGCGTGGTCGCCGGTGTGGCCATCGCGCGGCACGCGCGCCCCGACGCGACCATCGCGGTCGTCGCCGCGGGCGCGGTCTCGTACTTCGGTCGTCGTCATGCCATCGACACGCTGGGCAAGACGGACCGCGAGATCGCGCGCATGGCCGCACGGGGCGAAGGTCCGATCGGCCATCAGAAGTACGACTACGACGCGGTGCTCGCGCGGCGACCCGATCTCGTCGTGGCCCTCCTGCCGTTCGCGAAGGTGGGGCCTGACGTCTGCGCGTGGAACCGCGAGTACGCGCTCGCACTCCCGTGTAGCCGCGAATTTCAGCGGTATTATTCGGATCACGGCGTGGAGATCCTCGGGCTGCCGAACGTGCGCGTCTTTGCCCGCGAGGGGACGCCCGAAGCGCTCGTTCGATCGTGGGGGACCCCGTGATGCTGCCGCGGCGCACCCTCGCGATCGCGGTCGCGTCGTATCTCGGCGTGCTGGGCTCGCAAGTGATGCTCACCGTCCGCGCGTACGGGCGCTTCACGTATGCGCTCGACGACGCGTACATTCACCTCGCGATCGCACGCAACCTCGGCCGCTCGGGGGTGTTTGGCGTGGAGCCCGGCGTGCACGCCTCCGCGAGCTCGAGCCCGATCTGGAGCGCGCTGTTGGCGCTCTTCGCGCCGCTCGGCGACACCTGGCTCGCGCGCGCTCCGCTGCTGCTCAACGTGCTGGCCGGCCTGATTGTGCTGGTCCTCGTGGACGACGAGATCCACCGTGGGCTCTCGGGCGCGAGCGAACGCGTGCGGATTGCCATGGCCGTCGTGCTTCCGCTGCTGCTCGGACTGCCGTCGCTCGCGATGATGGGCATGGAGGCGACGGCGTTCCTTGCCGTCGGGATCGCGTTGGTACGTGCCACCGCCGATCTGTCCCAGCGCCGCGCACTCTGGCTTGCCGCTCTGGCGACCGCACTTCGTCCGGAGGGAGCCCTGCTGGTTTTCCTCGTCGTCGCGCTGGGCGTCGCGTCGCGTCGTCCTGGCGCGCTACGCCTCGCGCTTGCCGGGCTCGTACCGATCGTGGCGTTCGGCATCTACAACCGCTTCCACGGCGACGCGTTCGTACCGAACTCGATGCTGATGCATGGGCTGAGACCGCGCGTTCCCGGTGAGGGGACGCTCACGTGGCTTCAGCACACGGTCATGCGACGGCTCGCGCACACCACGATTCTTCCCTACGACGCCGCGCTCATCACCATGGCGCTGGCGACGGTCGCCCTCGCGAGCGCCGGGGTCGCCACGGGCTCGTCGACCGCAGAAGCGCGTCGTCGCGCCTTGTTGTTTTTCGCCGCGTGCGCGCTGCACCAGGCGCTTTTCAGCACGCTCGCGCCGCTTGGGCGATACCAGTCGTACCTGTGGGGCCTGGGCGTCCTCGTCATCCTCGCACACGGTGAGATCCTGCAGTCGCTCTCCGCGCCGACCGCCATCCTCGTCGCAGGGCTCGCGCTGTTCGGGGCGTTCCCTCATCTCAGGGTGCAGCTGCTCGTCCATCGTGCGAGCCGCGACATCGACATGCAGCAGCGACAGCTTGCGGCGTTCGTGCGTTTCGCGTTTCCAAACGACGCGGTGGTCGCGAACGACATCGGGGCGATCGCGTTCGAGCGGCCGGGGCCGTTGATCGACGTGTGCGGGCTCGGCAGCAGCGTCGTGCGGCGCGCAACGTCGGCCGGCGTCTTCGACGCGCAGGAGCTCGAGCGGCTCGCGCATGGAGCCAACGCGAAGGTGGCGATGCTCTACCCGCACTGGGTGCCCTCCGATTCGCCGGGCGTCTGTGGGCAGCGCCCGCTCTCATGGGCGCCGGTCGCCGAGCTGCGCCTCGTGCAAAAGCCCATGGCCGCTGCGGGCTCGGTGGTGGTGATTCACGCGATCGGTGGAGGCGAGGACGCGTTGCGGGAGCGGTTGCGCGCGTTCTCCGCGCAGCTGCCGCGGGACGCGGTGCTCGTCGAGCTCCCGACGCGGTGAGCACATTCGCTTCGGGCGCGCGTCACCCCCTCGGGTGAGCGCTGGATCCGAGCGTTGGATGTGCTGGCTGACGTGCGCGGTAACCCCCTCGGGTGAGCCGCGTTGCAGCGACCATAAACCTGCGTGGGGTTCGCTCCGTTGAAGTACTCGAACGCCAACGAATGGCCCGTTCGACCTCGAAAAGG
>JBKJQC010000032.1:0-5663 GCA_046593995.1 Polyangiales bacterium | reverse complement strand
GGATCGGGGGACGACGTAGGCGCGTCGTGCGTCTCCTCGTCGCCCCACCCCGAGAGGCTCGCCGTCGGACGCGGCCGGCGGGTCGAGAGCGTGATTCCCTGGTTGTGCGCGACGCGCAGCACGAATGCGCGCTCGCTGCACTCGCCGCGGAAGGAGGGTAAGGCGCGGAAGAGCGCGAGCGCGACGTCCTGGAGGAGATCCTTCCGCTCGGCGTCGGTGCGGGTGTACGACCCGGCAGCACGCGAGAGCGAGGCCCCGTAGGTCCCGAGGATGCGTGCGAGATCCTCGCGCGGCACGGCGTCGTCGACTCCTGTCAGCGCAGCGTTCACACCTGGTGAGTCTCGGCCGGCGGAGAAACCTTACACGGACCTCGGGCGGGGTCTGCCAGAGACCATTCGGCGGGCCCACCTCTGTCGCGCATGCGAAGCCGGGCTCGTTTGGAGGGTGGACACCGATTGCCGCCCCGTTCAGCATTGGACGTGGCGCGCTGGACCGGCCGTGGCCGAGGAGCACGACGATGACGACCGCAGACCGCATAGCAGATCTGACCCGTGAGTTGCCGGAAGACGCGCAGGCCGAGGTCCTGGATTTCGTCGAGTTCCTGCGTGCCAAGACGCTCACTCGTCGCCTGCCCGACGGCGGCCCCGACGAACGCGGCTCGCTCGAGCAACTGCGTGCGGTTCTGCAAGCGTGGCGCGCGATGCCGATCGACAGTGCGGAGCCGGAGTGGTCACCGACGGACGTGGAACCGATGGACCTCGGTCAGCCCGAGGATGACCCCGCGTGAACGTGGTCGTCGACACGAGCGTCCTCGGATTTCTCTGCCATACGAACCCGAGACATTCCGAAGCTGCCGAGCGACGATTCGAGGAGCTGCGAGCACGTGCGGGAACGCCAGTGCGCGTGTTTCTACCGGAAATCGCCGACTACGAGCTCCGCCGGAAGCTTGTCCACATCGGCTCGCTCGGGTCGATCGCTCAGCTCGATCGTCTCGTTGCGGCATTCGTGATCTGCCGCTCACGACCAACGTGATGCGCGACGCCGCAAGACTCTGGGCGGAGGCGCGCGCGAAGGGGAAATCGGCGGCTGCCCCCGCGACGCTCGACGGCGACGCGATCCTCGCCGCGCAGGCACTCAGCGTCGCCGGAACCGTCGTCACCACGAACCGCAAGCACATCGCGGCCCTCGGACTCGCCGTAGAGGACTGGAGCGATCTCACTCGCTGACGCAGCACGCAGACGGGATCCTCGACGGCACGACGTGGCTGGAGCGCGGAACTTCGGTCGACATCCACTGTCGAGACAGCGTGCGAATCGAGGCTCTGGTGTCCATGTTCGTGTTGGCGTTCGCGTGCCTCCTCGTCGGTGTGCATCGCGAGCGAGAGACGAAGATCGCGCGCGACCAGTCGGAGCTGCGAGCGGGGCCACCGCCGACGACCCCACGGTGCTCAGGACCGCGGGTCCCGAGCCACGAGGTCCACAATGTTCGCTCCCCTGACGGGATACGAGAGCCGCTCTGCGGAACCGTCGACGTCGATGTCGGCGGCTCGGATGCGACCACGTACGGATGGACGGAGCACGTTCTGGTCCGCCGATACGACACTGGCTGGTCGTTCCTCGCGCGGACGGAGACTTCCATCAAGAAGGTGGTCGCTCTGCCAAACGGCGCCCTCGCGGCCTTAGGGCCCCGAAACGAAATCATCGACGCGGGGATCAGCGACTTCCCGCTGGACAGCCCACTCACACGATTCGACGCGGCACGCGCGAGCGGTCTCCCCGCACCGCCATCCCCGCTCGAGTGTCTGCGCTCCACGTCGAGCGGGACGCTGCGCGTGGTGAAGCGCTTCAGCTGCACGGACAGGTCGTTCGACGGCGTCGTATCGTTCGCGCCTGGTGGGGCCACGATGACGCGCGACACGCGGTCACGGGTCGTGACCTTCGGAAGAGCGCAACGCGAAATCGAGCGCGTGATCGCGGCTCTCGAGCACGAAGAACCGCCCGGATTCTTCCCCGCGTCGGCCCGGCTCACGTACGAGTGCGATGGCGTGAAGCAGTCGTTCATCGTCGAGGGACTCCGTGCCCGGAGCATCACCGAGATCGTCGCGACCTGGCACTGACTATCGCGGCGCCCACCGAGTGAGCGCGCGTCACGGTCGCGGGACGAAGAGCTCTCCGGACCGATAGTGCACGCCCGTCACGTTGAAGCCGAGGTCGGGGCGCGGATACGCCTCGCCAGCGCGCGTGTAGCTGCTCAGGACCTCGCGGTCGAAGAAGTCGTTGTCGGTGATCACCAGCTTGAACTGCTTCCGACGGAGCGCGTCGGCGATGTCCGCGCGGAGCTCCGACGCGATGGGGTTCTCCTGGCGGATGATGTCGTCGACGGCCATCTGGTGGACCCAGGCCTTCTTCCCGGCCATCACCGAGAGGTGGCCGTGGGTCGGGATCCACGCGTCGCCGGGGATGGACTTGATGCGGGCGAGCAGGTGCTCGCGCGCGAGGCGTTCGCGCTTCGTCGGGAGCGTCGTCGCGGGGTCGTACGCGAGCATCAGCAGCTGCGCGGCGGCCGCGACGAACACCGCGCGCGCCAGCTTCGACTGGTGCGTTTCGGCGCGGGTCGACAGCGCGTGCACCGCGATGCCGAAGAAGATCGCGAGCACCGCGTACGTCGGGAGGAGCACGTTGCTCCAGCCGCCGAAGTGCAGGCGGCCCGAGTACGAGCACGCGACGACGCCGGCGAGCGCGAACGCCCACAGCTTGCGCGCGGGCGCTTCGAGCGCGTCGTCGGAGAAGAGCACGTACGCAGCGGCGCCGACGGCGACACCGAGGGTGCCGAAGATGTCGTCGATCCAGAAGCGCGTGACGAACGGCGGGACGAGCGGGTGCGACGCGGGGAGCTCGAAGACGTAGTAGCGGAACCACCCCTCGTGGATCTGATCGAGCACCAGCACGCTCGCGATGATCCCGCCGGCGGACGCGACGAGGAACGGCCACGCCTGCCGCCGATCCTCGAGCAGCACGTACACGGTCAGCGCTGCGATGATCGGGAGCGCGGACTGCTTCGCGAGGAACGCGAGCGTGAGCACCACGCCCGCGGTGATGCGCGCCCGGCGCTCGGGACCGGCGCGCAGACGGTCGATCCCGATCAGGATCAGCAGCACGAAGAGCCCATCGGTGCGCACGATGTCCATCAGCTGTGCGGTGCGGTGGAAGGTCGCCGCGTAGAGGCCCGCGCCGACGACGCCCATCGCGAGGTTCCCCGTCTCGCGCTTCACGTGGCGCGCGATCATCCCCATCACGCCGAGCGTGCAGAGGATCGACACCAGCCGCGGCGCGAAGAACCCGTGACCGAGCACCTTCGCGAACGCCGCCGACACGTAGAAGTAGAGCGGCGTGTAGATGAACGGAACGAACTCGACCGACGGCTTCACGTAGATCTTCTCGCCGGCGAGGACGCGCCCGATCTCGTCGACCAGCCCGCCCTCCATCCACTCGAGCTCGAAGGGAAACCGCGAGCGGATCGCGGCGAGCACCACGAACATGGCGATGTACACGACCGACAACGCCACGAGCCCGACCCGGACCATCGCCCGGACCCTACCTGCTCGGGGTGCTCCCGTCAGTGATCGATTCCGGGCTCGGGCTCCACGAGCTCCACGAGGACGCCGCCGGTCGCCTTGGGGTGGACGAAGGCCACCTTGTGGCCGCGGGCGCCGCTGCGGGGGATCTTGTCGATCATCGGGACGCCGATGCTCTCGAGGAACTCGATCGCGTGCTCGATCCCTTCGACCTCGATGGCGATGTGGTGGATGCCCGGTCCGCGCTTCTCGAGGAACTTCGCGAGCCCTTCGTTTCCTTTCGGCGAGATGAGCTCGATGTTCGAGTCGCCGACCGGGAGGAGCACCGCTTCTGTCTGCTGCGAGGCGACCACTTCGCGGACCGTCGGCTCGAGGCCGAACGCCGTCTTGTACTTGGCGAGGGCCTCGTCGACGTCGTGCACGGCGATCGCGACGTGGTCGATCTTCTTGATTTTCAGCATCGGCCGGGGAGCGTTGCGCCTCGCGGGGCTCGTGACAAGCGAGTGCTCGCTCGGGGACCCGGACTCGACTATCTCTCGCCGGGCGAGCATGTCGAGACCCGCGTCGTCCAGCCCCGCGTCCGCACGGCCGATCCGCCCCCGCATGACGCGGCGCTATCTCGTCGATCCGCGCTTCCAGCTCAAGTACACGGGGCTGCTCGTAGGAGTCGTCCTCGCCGTGATCGCCGCGCTCGGCGTCGCCGTTCTCAGGACGTCGGCCGCAGCGAGCTCGCAGGCGGCGAACGCGTCGCTCCAGGCAGAGCGCGCGCTCAAGGAGGCTGCGACCAGCGCACGGCTCCTCAAATCGAGCGCCGCCGAGTACACCGACATCGGCCCGGAGCTGCAGAAGTCGCTCGAGGCGGATCTCGCGGCCATCGATCGCGAGCACCAGAAGAACCTCGCGGACGTCATCGCGCAGCGCAACGAGGTCGATCGCAACCAACGACGCATGGTCGTGGTCCTCATCGTCGGCTCGGCCGCGCTGCTCGGCATCCTCGCGTTCCTCGGCATCTACATCACCCACCACATCGTCGGCCCGGTGTACCGGATGAAGCGCCTCTTGCGGCAGGTCGGCACGGGACGATTCTCGGTCGCCGATCGGCTGCGCATGCGGAAGGGGGACGAGCTCGAGGATCTCTTCGACACCTTCGTGCAGATGACCCACTCGCTCGAAGAGCTGCAGGCCGGGCGGCGTGCGACGCTCGAAGCGACGATGGACAAGGCCGAACGCGCCGCAGTCCCCGCGGACGTCATGTCGGGCCTCCAAGCGCTCCACGCGCAGATGTCCATCGGTCTCGCGCACCGCGAGAAGACCGCGGCGTCGCTCGGGAAGGGGGCGCGATGAGCGCCGTTCCCAAGCTGGTCGCCGACGCGCTCGAGGAGCTGCGCATCCGGTTCGAGGCCGCCGACTACAACCCGACGCCGATCATCGATCTCGGCGTGCTGATCGCGAACGCCGACGGCGTCGTCGACGCGAACGAGATCGACACGCTGCGACGGATCCTCGTCCCGATGCTCGGCGAGAGCCTCGACGTCGAGACGGTGCGCCTCCTCGTCGATGCGACCGTGCGCGTCGTCGACAAGGCCGGCGCCGACGCTCGGCTGCGGCTCGTGGCCGAGATCCTCCTCGACTGCGACGCCGTCGAGGAGGGCGTCACGGTCGCCCTCGGGGTCGCCTTTGCCAGCGAGGGCCTGTCCGAGCCCCAGCGCAAGACGATCGGCGACCTGGCCGAGGCGACGAGCCTCGGCGGATCGCGGCTCGCGGAGCTGATCGAGCAAGTGCGCACCGCCTACCCGAAATGACCGCGCGCAGGGGATCGACCGGCCGGGCGTGCCCCGCACCCGCTGGGACCGTATGCTCCCCGGCGATGTCTTTTCTTCGCTCGGTGCTACCGCTCGTGCTCCTGGCGGCGTTCGCGAACGGCTGCGGTGGCACCGTCGCGCCGAACGAGACGATCCTCTACGACGACGCCGGCAACCCGATCGTCGACAGCGCGGTCGCGGACACGATGACGGACACGCGTCGCCGCGACACCGCCGTGAGCGACTCGTTCGTCGATCCCGAAGACGTCGGCGAGCCCGATGCGTGG
>JBKJQC010000921.1:0-3570 GCA_046593995.1 Polyangiales bacterium | reverse complement strand
GCCCCCAGCAGCGCCCCGCGCACGTATCGCGCGTCGTCCCCCTGGCCGTCGCGGCGACGCACGTGGCCAGCACGGAGATGATCGATTCTTCGCCCTTCGCCCAGCTCGGCGTGTCGCGCACCCTCGTGCAGGCCGTCGTGGAGGAGGGCTACACCGAGCCGACGCCGATCCAGATCGCCGTCATCCCGGCGCTCCTCGCCGGACGCGACGTCCTCGCCTGCGCCCAGACCGGCACCGGCAAGACGGCCGCGTTCGTGCTGCCGCTCCTCGATCTCCTGTCGAAGACGCCGTCGCGCGGGAAGATCCGCGTGCTCGTCCTCACGCCGACGCGCGAGCTCGCAGCCCAGATCGGTGAGCGCTCGACCGCGTACGGTCGTCACCTCCGTCTGCGCAACATCGTCGTCTACGGCGGGGTCAGCCAACACGCGCAGGAAGTCGCGCTCCGCGACACGCCCGACGTCCTCATCGCGACGCCCGGTCGTCTGCTCGACCTCATGCACCAGCGGGTCATCTCGCTCGACGGCGTCGAGCACGTCGTCCTCGACGAGGCCGACCGCATGCTCGACATGGGGTTCGTCCACGATGTCCGCCGCATCATGGCGACGCTCCCGAAGAAGCGTCAGACGCTCCTCTTCTCGGCGACGATGCCCGCCGAGATCGAGCAGCTCACGCGCACCATCCTCGTCGATCCGGTCCGCGTTGCGGTGAAGCCCATCGCCTCGACGGCCGACACCATCGACCAGGCCGTGATCTTCTGCGATCGCGACGGCAAGCGCGCGATGCTCGAGAAGGTCCTCCTCACCCCCGAGGTCTCGCGAGCGATCGTCTTCACCCGCACCAAGCACGGCGCGAACCGCCTGCGCGAGCAGCTCGAGAAGTCGGGCATCGATGCAGGCGTCATCCACGGCAACAAGTCGCAGGGTGCACGTGAGCGCGCGCTCGAGGCCTTCCGCGACGGGACGACACGCGTCCTCGTGGCGACCGACATCGCCGCGCGCGGCATCGACGTCGACGGCGTCTCGCACGTCATCAACTACGACCTCCCCGAGGTCGCGGAAGCCTACGTCCACCGCATCGGCCGTACGGGCCGCGCTGGCGCGACCGGGCGTGCGATCTCGCTCTGTGGCCGCGAGGAGCGCCCGCTCCTCGCCGACATCGAGCGCCTGATCCGCAAGCGCCTCCCCGTGCTCGCTGCCTGAAGTGTGCCTGAAGGCGGACGTCCCACGCTGAATCGGCAACGCTGAATCGGCTCGCCGCGATGAGACCCATCGCGGCGTTGCCTTTTTGTCGCACGGGTTTGCGGATCGCACCGCCCGGCGCGATGTTTGGGGCATGTGTCGCAACATCCGCGTCCTGCACCACTTCGAGCCGCCGAGCAC
This sequence comes from Polyangiales bacterium, assembly GCA_046593995.1. GTDB lineage: Bacteria > Myxococcota_A > Polyangia > Polyangiales > JADJMO01 > JALHOE01. Next base: position 2,191 of record JBKJQC010000921.1, on the reverse strand, counting down.
GCAGGACGAGATCCGCGCGGCCGCGCTCCAGTACGTCCGCAAGGTGAGCGGCGTGTTGAAGCCCACCGCCGCGGATCACGACGCCTTCGAGGCCGCCGTCGAGGAGATCGCCGAGAGCACCGAGCGGCTGCTCGCCTCGCTCCGCCCGCGCGGCGCCGTGCGCACCCGCGAGGGGGAGCGTGAAAAGGCGAAGCTCGCGTGGAAGCGCCGCGAAGAGGCGGTCGTGAAGAACGTCGCCGCGAAGTCGCTCATCGAACGCTGACTGAAAAAATCACCGAGCGCGACTCTCGAACTCCACGCACCTGATCGATTGAACACGGAGACACGGAGGCACGGAGGTTCGAGAGTCTGCCGATCGCGACGCTTCGAGAGCCTGGCTCCGCAGTCCGTACCTCGATGCGATCGCCGGCGAGAACGCGGGCTGGGTGCGCGCGGCAGCACTTCACGGACCTCCGTGTCTCCGCGCCTCCGTGTTCAATCCGAGCGTTCGAGAATCACGCTCGGTCATCTAACCTTGTCGCGCGGCGACCACGTGCGGGTCGCACACGAGATTGTCGATCGTCGAAGGCACGTCGCGCGGCTCCGCCCAGATCACGCCCGACCGGTCGCCCGCGTGCAGGTCGTGGTCGGGCCAGTCGCGCGGGCGTGCGTCCCCCACGATCGTGACGACGTAACCCGCCACCGACGTCTGCGCCCCGTCCGAGAGCGGCACGTCGCGCAGCAGGAGCATGATGGTCGCGTGGGTCGCCGTCTGCAGCATCTCCTCTGAATGATGGCGGAACGGCCGCGAAATGCTCGTCCCGAGGCGCGACGTGGCCACCCTTCGGTGTTCGTCGAACCGCGCTCATACGAGGCGGGGGGACGCGAAGGTTTGCATCCGGGCGTAGATTCGCCATGCTTCGGCCAACTTCGAATGCGCGCTGCACTCCTCCCGTGGGGCCTCACCTTCGTCGTCTTCGGGTGCGCGACGGCTGATCCCGACGTGTCGGGGACGCCGCGCGACACGGGCGGGACCGCGGACGACACGGGCTCGACGGTCACCGATGGGTCGACGGCAGACACGAAGAAGCCGGACTCGGCGACCGGCACCGATGGAGCGGCGAGCGATACGGCGCCGACGACCGACGCGAAGCCCGCCGACGGCGGACGAACCGACACGAAGCCTGCGGATACGGGGAGCGCGACCACCGATACCGGCACCGCCCCGACCGATACCGGAACGCCGCCGACCGACACCGGCACCGTGACGTGCGGCCCGAACATGGCGCCCTACGGGCCCGCGTGCAACAACACCGCGGACTGCCAGGCGTGCGGAGCCGAGTTCGTGTGCTGCGCATTCGACCCCTTCAGCGGCGACAACCTGGGGTGCGGCCGGAAGTCGAGCGGCGCCCTCTGCACGCCATTCCCGTGAGCGCTCCTTCCGTGCCTTCGACGCACGCTCGACCGAAACGGTCATCGATCTGACCGCCTAGAGGTCCTCGTCCTCCCACGCCGTTCGCATCATCCTCGGCGCCTCGAGGGAGGCACGCGTGGACAGTCTGGCTGGTCAGGGAGAGCGACTCGCGTCGGGGATCGTCCTGCTCTCGCTTTCCGTCGCCCAGTGACTCTTGCTTCGAGACAGTACGCAGGCGACGCTCGCGGTCATGGGGACCCCGGTCGAGTCGTTCGCTGCATCGCTGCCCGAAGACGAACGAAAGCTGCTGCATGGCTCGATCGCGTTCGCGTTCGCGGTCGTCGCGTCGGCGGACTCCGTCGTCGACAAGAAGGAACAGCAGGTCGTCACGAAACTCCGTGAGGTCGCGCGCGAGCGGCTCGGCGCCGACTTCGCGGCCGAAGATCCCGAAGCCGCGAAGCTCGCTTCGAACTTCGACTGGCCCCAGTCGGCGCACGTCAGGAAGCTCGCAGGCATCCTCAAGCGCATGCCGAAGGACGCCCGCGTCACCTACGACCAGTTCATCGTGGAGCTCGCGGTCTCGATCGCCACCGCGTCCGGCGGCGTCCTCGGCTTCGGCGAGAAGCTCTCGAACGACGAGAAGTACTCGATCCGCCGGCTGATCAGCGCACTCGACGTGCAGGTCGAAGACGCCGATGCGAAGAAGCGGCTCGGGTACTGAGACGTCGTGAATCTTTCGCTTGCCTCCACGATGGACCAACAGGGAGACGGGGAGGCGAGGAGATCAGAGGGAGGTCG
>JBKJQC010001072.1:0-6430 GCA_046593995.1 Polyangiales bacterium | reverse complement strand
CGGGACGCCACCGGTCACTCCGGCCGCGAGATCGGCCCGGAGCGGGGCGCCCGCGCGATAGAACGGCCCCTCGATGTTCGTGGCGGTCTCCATGCACGTCGGCGTGGGCCAGCTCGTGTCGACGACGGGCGCATGCGCGTCGGTGACGGCGGACGCGTCGTCGGTGGCGTGCCCGCTGTCGATCGCCGCCTGACCGGAGTCGTCGCCCGCAGCCGCTGCATCGTTCGTCGGGCTCGGGGCGTTGGCGGGCGTCGTCTCGGCACCGCCGCACCCGACACCGAGCGCAGCGAGCGTGCCCGCGAGCGTCCGGACGAACACGCGACGATCGAGGTCTTGGTCGGTGAGGAAAGGCATGGTCCAAGTGTGACGCGTCGCCGCGTGAAGAAAATCAGAACGTTCGAGCCAGCATTGTAAGCGAACGGCATATGGTGGGGCCACAGGCGGCGGCGTGCGCAGCCGACCGGCGAGTCGCCGCGCGCTCGACCATGCGCGCATGGGGAAAAGCGGGTGTGATACCGTGGGGCCGCCGTGCCGGATGCCGCTCCGCCGCCTCGAGTAGGGGGCCGTCGCCACGTACTCCTCGTGATCGGAGAAGGGACGGCCGTCGCCACCCATCCGCTGCCGGACTCCGGTCGCGTCTCGATCGGTCGCGCGCCGGGCAACGACATCATCATCGACGATCCGTCGATCTCGCGCCGCCACGCGATTCTCCACCTCGCGGGAGGAGCCGTACGCATCGAGGATCTCGGGAGCGCCAACGGCACCCGCGTGTGCGACTCGAAGCTGTTCACGCCGCGCCCGTCCGACATGCAACGCACGGCGGAGCTCCTCGATCGCAAGGTGGAGCCCGGGCTGCCGGTGCCGGTGACCGCCGACACGGTCGTGAAGATCGGCTCCGTCACGCTGGTGGTCCAGAGCTCGAGCGCGGGCGCGCGTCCGCGACGTCTCTGGCCGCACGGCTACTTCGAGGGGTGTCTCGAGGAAGAGTGTGCGCGCGCCGAACGCTCGCGCTCGAAGTTCGCGATCTTGCGCCTGCGCGTCGATCCGACGAGCGGCCGTGGCCTCGCCGAGGAAGTGCTGGCGGACGCGACGCGCACCATCGACGTGGTCGCGACGTACGCGCCGGGCGAGTACGAGCTCTTGATCATCGACGCCGATCCGGCGCGGGCCGAGGACGTGCGCAAGCGCATCATCACCGGCCTGACCGATCGCGGCGTCCCTGCGTCCACGGGGATGGCCTTCTACCCGCAGGACGGGCGCGGCCCCGAGGGGCTGCTCTCGCGCGCGAACACCCGTCTCGAGGGCGCCGAGGTCGAGAACCCCGCCCACGAGGCCCCCGCCGTCGTGGTCCAGGATCCGACGATGCAGCGCCTCTACTCGCTCGCCGAGCGCATCGCCGAGAGCACCATCTCCGTGCTGATCCTCGGTGAGACGGGCGTCGGCAAGGAGGTGCTCGCCGAGACGATCCATCGCCTCTCACCGCGGCGCGCGAAGCCGTTCGTGAAGCTGAACTGCGCGGCCTTCACGGAGAGCCTCCTCGAGAGCGAGATCTTCGGCCACGAGCGCGGGGCGTTCACCGGCGCGATGGCGGCAAAGCCCGGGCTGCTCGAGTCGGCGCACGGCGGGACGGTGTTCCTCGACGAGGTCGGCGAAATCTCGCCGAGCACGCAGGTCAAGCTGCTCCGCGTGCTCGAGGAGCGAAAGGTGCTGCGCGTCGGCGCGCTCAAGCCGCGTGAGATCGACGTGCGCTTCCTCGCCGCGACGAACCGCGATCTCGAGCACGAGGTCTCGGTCGGTGCGTTCCGCGAGGATCTCTTCTTCCGCCTCAACGGCATCCCGTTGGTCATCCCGCCGCTCCGCGACCGACCGATCGAGATCGAGCCGCTCGCGCGCACCCTCATCGGGTACGTCTGCCGCAAGACCAACCGACCGGAGCCCGATCTCACGCAGCCGGCGATCGAGGTGCTGCGTCGCTACTCGTGGCCGGGCAACATCCGCGAACTGCGCAACGTGATGGAGCGCGCGGTGCTCCTCGCCGGCCGCGGCCCGATCACGCTCGAGCACCTGCCGTCGGAGAAGATGGTGAGCACGCTGCCGGCGCGACAGCGGGCGTCGCTCCCCCCGCCGATGGCCCCTGCCCCGCGCACACCGCCGCCGCTGCCGATGCGCGCAGCTGCCGATGCGCGCGTCGGCGGTGCGAATCCGGCGCTCGCCCCGCAGGGCAACCCGACCCGCGACCCTGCGCCCATCACGCGAGACGGCTCGCGAGAGGGCACGCGAGACTTCACGCGTGATGGCTCGCGTGACGTTGCCTCGCAGGACGTCTTCGAACAGACGATCCCCGTCGTGCGGCCGACGGCGCCGCCGGGCACCGACGCGAACGCGCTGAAGACGGGTGTCGAGCAGGTGGAGCGCGATCTGATCATCCGCGCGCTCGAACAATGCGCCGGCAACCAGACGCAGGCCGCGAAGCTCCTCGGCATCTCCCGTCGCACGTTGGTGAGCCGCCTCGAGCAGTACAACCTGCCGCGACCGCGCAAAGGTCTCGCCGAGCGGTGAGCTCGCCCGAGGTGATGAACGGGGCCCAGGTGATGAACGGGGGCGCGTCCGTCTCGTCGATGTGACGCGAGCGTCTTCGCGTACGCGCGGCTAGAATGGCCGCATGTGGCGCCCCGCGTTCTTCAAGCGCGATGCGTTTCCCGCGGCAGGACCGCCGAAGGCCGGTGACGTCCTGGACGGGAAGTACCGCGTGGAGCGGGTGCTCGGCGTCGGAGGGATGGGGTACGTCGTCGCGGCGCGGCACGCGAAGCTCGGCGAGCTCGTCGCTCTGAAGCTGCTGCGACCGGACGTGCTCAGGAGCCGCGACGATCTCGTCCGGTTCCTCCGCGAGGGGCGCGCGGCGAGCAAGCTCAGGAGCGAGCACGTCGTCCGCATCCTCGATCTCGGCGAGGTCCAACAAGCCGACGGCGAGGTGCCGTACCTCGTGATGGAACACCTCGAAGGGCGCGATCTGGCTGCGGTGCTGCGCGATCAGGGGCCGCTGGCGGTGCCGCAGGTGATCGCGTCGATGCTCGAGGCGTGCGAGGCGATCGCCGAAGCGCACACGCTCGGGATCGTGCACCGCGATCTGAAGCCCGCGAACCTGTTCCTCTCGCGCGGATCGTCGGGCATCGCGCACGTGAAGGTCCTCGACTTCGGGATCTCCAAGCTCGAGGATCCGAGCGACGCCGACCTGACGCTGACGGCGACGCGCACGTTGATGGGATCGCCGGTCTACATGGCGCCCGAGGCGATGCGGTCCGCCCGCAATGCCGATGCTCGCTCGGACATCTGGGCGCTCGGCATCATCCTCTACGAGCTGCTCACCGGGGTCGTGCCGTTCGTCGGCGAGACCGTGACGGAGCTCTGCGTGCGCGTGATCGAGGAGACGCCGCGGCCGCTCTCTCGCTTCCGCGACGACGTGCCCGAAGGCCTCGAAGGCATCCTCACGCGCTGCCTCGCGAAGAAGCCCGAGGATCGCTTCGGCTCGGTGTTCGAGCTCGCCGCCGCGCTGTCGGTGTTCGCGGAGCGGGGCGCCGAGCGCCTCGAGCAGATCCGTCGCGTCTTGCTGGCCGCCGAGCAGCGCATGCAATCCGCCGTGGCGGGCGCGTCTTCCTCGGGTCCATTTCCCCCGCTCGACCTCGCGCTCGATCCGGCGACGACGACGCTTCGTGGATGGGGCACCACGCGCGTTGCGCCCCCGCGACGACGCGCGGTGTGGTTCGTCTCCGCCGCGATGCTCCTCTCGGCGATCGTGCTCGTGGTGTTGCTCGCGTCGCGCAGCTCGGAGCCTTCGCGGTCGAGCGCTGCGGCCGGAACCCACGCGAGCGCGGCCGCGTCGGTGTCGGCCACCGCGGCGCCCTCGCAGGACCTCGAGATGCTCGATCCCACGAGCCCCTCGGCGGCGCCCTCGCACTCGGCAGCAAAGCCGGCCGCGAAGCCGAAGGCGGCCGGGACCGCGAAGCCTGGGCACGCGGGGAAGCCGGGGCCATACTTGGCCGACGACCCCAACTGATGCACTCCAGCGAGAGCCACCGACGCACGTTCGCGCGCATCGTCACGATCGCGCCGCTGATCCTCGGATTGGCGACGGGATCGATCCCGCGCGTGTCGTCGGCAGACACGCAGCCGAGCGCCGCAGATGCCGCGACCGCGCGCACCCTCTTCGATCAGGCGAAGAAGCTGATGGAGAAGGGCGAGTACGCGGAAGCGTGCCCGAAGCTCGAGGAAGGCGTGCGCCTCAACCCGGGCATCGGCATGCGGTTCAACCTCGCGGTGTGCTGGGAGCACATCGGCCGGACGGCGAGCGCGTGGTCTCTCTATCTCGACGTCGCGGCCGCGGCGAAGCTCGCGAAGCAGACGAAGCGCGAGAACGACGCGCGTGACGCGGCGGCGAAGCTCGAGCCGAAGCTGTCGAAGCTGACGATCGAGATCCCCGACGACGCGAAGGTCCCGGGGCTCGAGGTGAAGCGCAACGGCACGGTCGTCGGCGAGGGAGCGGTCTCCGTGGCGGCGCCGGTCGATCCGGGCCTCTACGCGATCGAGGCGACCGCGCCCGATCACAAGACGTGGTCGACGGAAGCGAAGGTCCTGCCCGACGGCGACAAGGTCGTCGTGTCCGTGCCGAAGCTCGAGAAGGTCGTGAAGCCCGCTGCTCCTCCTCCGCCTCCTCCGCCGCCACCCGCTCCGTCGGGTCTCGGCACGCCGCGCATCGTCGCGCTGGTCCTCGGCGGCGCGGGCGTCGTAGGGATCGGCGTCGGCATCTACTTCGGGACGCGCGCGCTCTCGCGCGACGGAGAGTCGAGACCGCACTGCGTCGGGAACCTCTGCGATTCGGAAGGGTTCGCGCTCCGCACCGACGCACGTCGCTCGGGGAGCGCGTCGTCGATCGCGATCATCGCCGGCCTGATCGGCATCGGCGCCGGGGTCGTGTTGTGGGTCACTGCTCCTGATTCGAAGGGCGATCCGAAGAGCGAGACGAAGGCGGGTGCGCGTGTGAGCCCGTGGGTCGCGCATGAAGCAGGCGGCCTGTCGCTCGCGGGGGTGTGGTGATGGCCGCACCGATCCGAGGAGCGCGGAACCGAACGCTCGCAGCCGCCGCGATGTTCCTCGTCGCCGCGCCGCTCACGGTCGTCGCGTGCAACATCATCGCAGGAATCGAGGAGCCGGAGCTCCGTCCCCCGACGCCCCCCCTGCCCGACACCGCGTCGACGACGACCGAGGTCGACGTGCCCCCGAGCGACGCCGGTTGCCCGCTCGCGCGCTGGCCGGCTCCGCCGACGAAGGACGATCCGAGCGACGGAGGGAACGTGACGTTCGTCGTCGCGCTCCGAAAGCTCTCGTTCCGCATCGATCCGATCGCGCCGCCCGGCTACGACCTCGACGGCGTGTGCACGTGCCCGCAAGAGGAGTCGTGCGTGCGACCGGAGGCCGGCAAGCAGCAGTGCGACGAGAAGGAGGGGCGCGACCTCGCGATGAACAAGGAGCTCTTCACGTTCCTCGAGAGCTCCAAGGGCTTCGGCCAGGAGTCGCTCGACAAGGGCCTCGAGACAGGCTCCTTCGGGGGTCTCATCCGCGTGAGCAGGTGGAACGGCACCCCGAACGACGTCCAGGTCGACGTCGAGCTGTTCCTCTCGTCGGGTGTGCCGCGGAACGACGCCGGCCTCCCGCCCGAAGGCGGCCTCCAATGGGACGGCGGTGACAAGTGGGATCTCGAGCCGGTGGGGCTCGTCTCGGACGCCGGGCCGATCACGTCGAAGTACCTCGATGCGAGCGCGTACGTGCGCGACGGCGTCCTGGTCGCGAGCAAGCTCGAAGGCGCGCGGTTCCTCCTCGGCGAGGGGCAGAACCAGGCGGATCTGCAGTTCGCGCAGACGATCCTCACCGCGAAGCTCGGCCGGCTCGGCAACTCGCACATCCTCGAGAGCGGCGTGATGGCCGCGCGCTGGCCCACGGTGAACCTGCTCAACGGCGTCAAGACGTTGATGGATCCGGTCGCGAACGTGCCGATGTGCAAGAGCACCATCTTCTATCCGACGCTGAAGAAGCAGGTCTGCGCCTCCGCGGACATCGCGAGCAGCATCGCGCGCGACAGGACGAATTTTCCGTGTGACTCGGTGTCGATGGGATTCACCTTCAGCGCCGACCCCGCGAAGTTCGGCATGCTCCGCCCGAAGCGCGTCGACCCGGACGCGGCGGCGGCGTGCGTCGGGTTCGCGGACGACTGCACGAAACCCTGACCCCGATACGCGGACACGCGAACGCGACACGCGAACGCGACACGCGAACGCGACACGCGAACGCGACACGCGACACGCGAACGCGACACGCGAACGCGACACGCGAACGCGAACGCGAACGCGAACGCGAACGCGAACGCGAACGCGAACGC
>JBKJQC010000937.1:0-8214 GCA_046593995.1 Polyangiales bacterium | reverse complement strand
TTCGTACATCGAGATGCTGAGGCTCCAGATGTCGGTGCGCGTGTCGACGTGCTTCGCGTTCCGCGCCTGCTCGGGCGACATGTACAGCGGCGAGCCGAGCAGGCGCGGAACGCGAAGCACGTCGACACGCGCACCGACATCTGGAGCCTCAGCATCTCGATGTACGAAGTGTTGGGCGGTCGCAAGCCGTGGACGCATGCGACGACCGTCGGCGAGCTGATCCTCGCGATCTGCACCGAGGAGCTGACGCCTCTCCGCGAGATCGCGCCGTGGGTCGACCCCGAGCTCGCGGCCGTCGTGCACCGCGGTCTCGAGCGAGAGAGCGCGAAGCGCTGGCCCACCGTCGCCGCGATGGCCGCAGCGCTCGAGCCATTCACGAGCGGACGCGTCGGCCTCCGGCGCGCCGATCTCGTCTCCGTGACGGCATCGGAGCGCGCACGAGCGCCCGCGAGGGGGGTGGATCCTACCGCAGCGACGATCGAGAGCGGCGATCGACCGAGCGCGCTGCAACGATCGACGATGGGCTCGAGCGTCGAACCACGCAGCCCGGAGCCCTCGCGGGGACGCGCTCCGCTGTGGGTCGCGGGCGCGCTCGTTGCGGTCTTTGCCGTCGTGGCGCTCACCCGGCCTTCGACGTCGAGCGATGCACCACCCACCACGCCGACGCTCACGGTCGGCACCGACGCGAACGGATCCGTCTCCGCGCAGCGCACGTTCATGACGATCGTCCCGGGGTCGGCGGAGGTGCGGGTGAACGGGGCACCTCGCGTCCTCGAGGGCGGGAAGCTCGCGCTGCTGGGCGAGCCGGGAGAGACGTTCCACGTCGTCGCGACGGTGGGGAGCGCATCGGCGCACGCGATGGTCGCGCTCTTGAAGGGTGGGGTCGCGCAGCCCTCGTCGCTGGAGGTACCGTTGCCGGCGGCCAAGGAGTCGGCCGCAAAGAAGCCGGGTGATCCGAGAGTGAAGGTGCCCTCCACCGCCGAGTCGACGCCGCCCGCCGCGTCCATCGCGCCGGCCCCGGCGGCTTCGCCAGAGCAGCCCGAGATCAAACAGACATGGTGAGGTGGTGGTCGCGCTACCTCGTGATGCTGTCGCTCCTCGCGAGCACGAGCGCGGCGGCCCAGGCACCCGAGCCGGACGCGCCGAGCGCCGAGAAGCTCGAGAGCGCGAAGGAGCTGTTCAAGCGAGGTGTGGCGCTCTTCCAGGCGGGCGACATCGAGCACGCGCTCGATCACTTCCTGCGATCGCGCGCCGCGTTCGCCTCGAGCAAGAACACGATCAACGCAGCGATCTGCCTCGACAAGCTCGGGCGCTACGACGAGGCGCTCGAGATGTACGAGGAGGCGCTGACGCGGTTCGCTTCAGAGCTCGACGAGAAGGACCGCGCGTCCATCGCGCCGCAGGTCGCGCGTCTACGGGGTCTCGTCGGCAGCGTCGTCGTGTCGGCGAACGTCGAGGGGTCGTTGGTGATCGACGGTCGGCCGCGCGGCAAGCTCCCGCTCGCGACCTCGATCCGACTCGTCGCTGGCAAGCATGTCATGCGCGTGCTGAAGGACGGCTACGCGACGCACGAGGTGACGATCGAGGTGAAGACCGGTGAGACGCTGAAGATCGACGCGCGTCTCGAGCCGTTGGCGCAGGCTGGTCAGCTCCGCGTGGAGGATCCGACGAACGACGGCGCCGAGCTGTTCGTCGATCGCGCGCAAGTCGGGACGGTGCCGTGGGAAGGGACGCTCGGGCCGGGGAGGCATGTCGTCTGGACACGGAAAGGGGAGCGCGGCTCCGCGCCGACCGCCGCGCTCGTGGTGCAGGGGCAGACGATTCTCGTGCGACTCCGCTCCGAGCAGCTCGGGCCCACGTCGCGCATCGAGGTCGCGCCGCGGACCGCGGAGATCTCCATCGACGGCGTCACGCTCGGCCCCGGAGAGTGGGAGGGGCGGCTGCCGATCGGGCCGCATGTCGCGGCCGCGAGCGAACCCGGGTTCGAGACGAAGAGCGTGCGGTTCGTCGTCGGAGCGGACACGGCGCCCACCGATCTGCGGATCTCGCTGCCGGTCGACGCCGCGCATCCGCGGTGGCCGAAGCCCGCGCGTCTGCAATTCACTCTCGAGGCCTACGCAGGCTTCGCGCTCGGGAGCACGCTGGGCGCACGCGCAGAGGAGTGCGACGAGTGCGTGAGAACGAGGGCGACCGGGCCGATCGCCGGCGCGCGCTTCGGCGTGCGATTCCCGATCGGCCTCTCGATCGAGCTCGGTCTCGGGTACCTCTATCTCGGCGCGCGTGTGCAGCGCGGGTTCGATCAACGGTTGCCGACCGACGACGTCGCGCGCTTCACGGTCGATGACGAGCTCTCGGTGCGCGGTCCGTTCATCGCCGCGGGCGTGCGCCAGGAGCTCGCGCTCGGCGCGCGCGTGGTGTTGTTCGTTCGGGTCGGCCTCGCGGTCCTGCTCGCCGCTTCGCGTGACGGCGCGCGCGCGACGGTCACCTCCGGCGGAGAGACGGCGAGCGCGTCGATCGTCGCGTCAGGTCGCACCGTCCGCAGCACGGGGGTGCTCGTGTTGCCAGAGCTCGGTCTGCATCTTCGCGTCGGAGCGTGGCACCTCGGTCCTTCCCTCGCGCTCGCCACGATGCTCACTGCAGGGCCGCCGCTCGAGACCGGACAGATCAACCCGCCGCTCGGCGGCTGCGATACGGCGCGGCCCAACGGGCCAGGGTGCGTAGTCGGCAGCGAGGCCATCGCTTCCGAGCGCGCGTACGGCACCTTTGCGTTGTTCGTCCCGCAGCTGAGCGCAGGGCTCACGTTCTGAGGGCGCCGTCTCGCCAGGAGCGCCTCGCGAGGAGTGCTCCGAGGAGCAGCACTGCGGCAATCCCGCGCGCGGCGCCGGAGCGACCCGGCGTCGAGCACGCGCAGGACTCCTCTTCGATCGGCGCAGCTTCGACCGGCACGCAATCGCCACGCGCACTGCACTGCGCGCCCGCCACGCAGTCGAGCCCCGAGCTGCACGGCGATGTACACGTCGCGTTCGCGCGGCAGCGGAACGGGGCGCAGTCGATCACGCGACCGTCGGGGAAGGTCACGGTGCGATCGCCGTCGCACGATCCGGCGACGCAAACGCCTTCCTGACAGCGATGCTGCGGTGCGCACTCCAGGTCGGTCGCGCAGCTCGTGCGGCAAGCGTCGCCGCCGCACGCATACGGCGCGCACGATCGACGGGGTGACTGATTGCAGCTACCCGCGCCATCGCACACTCCGCTCCGGAGCTCACTCCCTTCGTCGCAGCGCTTACGGCCGCACGTCACGTTGGGGCCGGCGCGCCCCGCGCACGTCGTGCGGATCATTCCGTTGCATGAAGACGCGAGGCACGGATCGTCGGGCGCACCTCCGCATGCGGGTCGGGCACCATGCGGACTGTTCCGCACGGGCGTGCACTTCCCGATGTTCTCTGCGACGTCGCACGCCTCGCACTGGCCGGTGCAGCCGCTGTCGCAGCACACGCCGTCGGCGCAGTGGCCGTTCGCACACTGCTCGTCACGCGTGCACGCGACGCCATCCGCCTGCCTTCCGCGACACGCGCCATCGACACAGAATGCACCGTCGGCGCAGTCGAACGCGTCGGCGCACGTCGTGGGACAGGTCGAGCTGACGCCGTCGCAGACCGCGGGCGCGCACGTCGGCGCGCCAGGGTGACCGGGCGTACGCCGACGACAGGTCCCGCGCACGCTCGCGCACTCGTCGCAGGCGCCGGAGCACGCGCTGTTGCAGCAGAGACCGCCGACGCAGAAGCCGCTCGCGCAGGACGAGCACGCGGAGCCCTGACAGTCCGCGCTCGGATCGCACGCCTCGCCGGCGGCCTTTTTCGGCACGCACGCACCTGCCTTGTCGCAGTAGCTCTGGTCGTCGCAGTCGGCGCTCGACGTGCACGTCGACGCGCAGGTGGTCCTCGCGCCGTCGCACCGATAGGGAGCGCATGTCGGACGCCCGGGAGCGCGCGCGGGCGCAGCGGTGCACGTGCCCGGCGTGACGGTGCAGCTCTCGCAGGGAGCGGTGCATGCAGAGCTGCAGCAGACGGCGTCGACGCACGTCCCCTCGGCGCAGTCGGCGCTCGTCGAACAGAAGCGGCCGAGCTTGGCGCGGCAATTTCCGAGAGCGTCGCACCGCGCGTCCGGTCCACAGCCAGCGAGATCATCCGCATCGGTGATCGCCGTGCAACTCCCGGGTGTGGCCGAGCAGGTGCGGCACGCCGCGCCGCACGCCTCGGCGCAGCAGACGCCATCGATGCAGTTCCGCAGCGCGCACTCGTCGTTCGTCGTGCACGCGGAACCGAACGGCAGCCCGGAGGCGACCTTGCGCGCGAAGAGCCGTGCGGAATGGGAGACGGGGTCGTGCGCGCCGTAGACGACGAGCGCGGTGTCATCGTTCGCGAAGGCGAACGTCGAGCCCGTCGTGAGGCCGCTCGCGAGCGGCTGCGCGCGACGATCCAGCGCCGCGCTGGGCGTTGCCATCCACTGGATGGCGAGCGTACGTGTGGGTGCGGACGCGTCCTCGAGCGCGAGCAGCCAAATCGGAGCGGACGCGCTCCTCTCGAGGACGCCCGCGCGCGACGGAGTGCCCGTCTCGAGCTTCATCGCCTCCCTCGTGACGGCGCTCAGCCGCTCGTCGAAGGCGATGGCCAGGAGCACGCCGTCAGGCCTCGAGGAAACGGCGACGAAGCGCGCGTTGACCGGCGCGTTGGGATCGGCGCCATGGCTGAACGACAGGTCGGGTTTGAGGTCGAAGCCCAGATCGCCGAGGCGCTCGGGGTTCTCGATGGCGAGCGGAAAAGACCGGGTCACCTTGGCCAGGTACGGCGCGCCACCCTGCGAGGGGGCCGGCGGCGACGACGACTCTCGAAACGCGATCGCACACGAGAGCGTCCCGCATGCAATCTCGGGCGCGAAGGGGTACGCCGAGCGGACGGTCGAGGAGGTCTCCCCGACGGTGAAGTCTGCGCGGAGGCGCGCTGCCGCGATCGTCGAAGCGCTCGCGACATACGCGACGAATACCTCGTCTTTGTACGGGGCGATCGAAGGCGCGGACCATGCGACGGTCGATGCCGCGATCGCCACGCCGCCCGGATCCTCGACCACCCCTGTGGACGTGATGCGAGCGGCCATGACCGCGCTCCCGTCCGCGCGCCGCTCCTCCCAGACGAGACGATAGCCCACGCGGAGCGCCGCGATTCGCGGCCGACGCGCGATGACGCCCGGTGCGCTGACCAGCGTGGGCGCACCGAGCGCAACGCCGTCCTGTGAGACCCGCGCGACGAGCACCTCCGATGATCCTGCGATCGCAAAGACCGCTGGCCGCTCGCGCGCCCAGGCGATCACGTAGCTGTCGGTGCCGAACGCCACGGAGGGATCGGACGGACGGAGACCCGCACGCGAGACGAGGAACCCGTCACCATCGCGCTCGGTGCCGTCGACCGCGAGGCGCGTGGCGAACACGTCGCGCTCCGGCATTCCGTCCAGGTTCCACGTGCGGTCGGTCCACGTGAGGAGCCCCCCTGCACCCGAGCCGACGATCGCAGACTCGCCGGACTTCGGGCGGCACCGCGGCGTCGTGTCGACGATGGTCCCCGCCGTCGAGACGCGCAGCCAACAGCGCGCATCGCGCTCGACGTACGTGACGAGATACTGCGTACCGTCGAAGGCGACGTGCAGACGTGACGCGCTCACGGGGAGCGACGCCGCCGCAGAGAGCACGCCCGCAGCGCTGCGCACCCTCGTCGTCACGGCCGATTCCTCCGCGGCGACGACCACGATGCTCTGTCCGTCACTCGCAGTGCCGAGCGCGCGGAGCGACGCCGTGAACAGCACCGAGTCTGTGCCGACGACCGCGCCCTGGAGATCGAGCTGCACGAGGCGGACCTGGTTCGACGGCGCGATGCCGTAGCTGATCGCGACGCGGGTCCCGTCGAACGCTCCATGCAGGTGACCGACGGTATCTCCGGAAGGCATCGTCAGGACGGTGGCGCTCCCTTCGGTGATCAGCGCCTTCGACCATCGCTGCACGCTGATCGTGGTCTTCTGCCCCAGCGCGACGAAGTAGTGATCCCCTGCGTACACGATCGCGGTGAGGCCGAGGCCGGAGGCGATGACCGGCTGCATGTCGTCGACGCCACCGTCACTCCGCACGCGGCGCACCGCGCGTTGGAACGAGGGCCCTGCCGAGAGGGACAGGACGACCACGCAGCCCTCGGGATCGCAGGCGATCGAGTCCGGCGTCGCGTCACGTGCAACGAGGATCCCCGCGGCATCGAGGACCGTGCCATCGGTCGTGATGCGCGCAGCGTAGGTGTCCGAAGTGCCCCCGCGCCGGTCGTCCCAGGCGACCACGTACACCGAGCCGGTGAAGCCCGCGACCGACCCCTGTTGATCGCCGATCGCCGCGGTCTCGCCGGTGATGCTGGAGACCGGGTACGCCGGCCCCACGATCGGATCCAGCACCGCGGGGTACGCGCTCCGCGCGAGGAGGTCGTCGGGGACCCTGAGCACGATTGTCGTGCCGTCGATTCGCGCCGCCACGGGCGTGCGGATGCCGGCAGCGTCGATCCACGTCGCGCGACCATAGCGGTGGACCATGCCCGCGGAGACCAGATCGATGCCGCCCTCGACCGCGACGAGTCGGGCTCCGGTGATCGCGACCCGCACCGAGAACGATGCCGGCCTCCGTTCGACGCGCCACGACTGCTCGACGCCCTCGTCGAGAGCGCGCAACGACTCGACGACGCCGCCCTCGAGACGCAGCGTGACGTCTCCGCTATCGAGCTCCGCGGGTGCCGTCGCAGCAGGCGTCGTGCGCAGCACGATGGGTGCGCCCTCGGGAGAGCTGAGGGAGACGTCGCCCGTCGCACCGACGCGCGCCTCGTAACGTGGGGTCGTGACCGAGAGCTCGTCGCCCGAGCGACGAAAGGGGTGCTGCACGGAATCGCCGAACGTGATCGGCGCCGAGACCGCTATGTCGCGGGGGGCGAGTGAGGCCGCAGCCCGGTCCTCGAGCGGCGGCGTGCCGGGCGAGCATCCGAGGAGGACGAGCATCGCGATCGGCGCGAGCAGCGAGCCGCGCGTCCGTAGCAGCCACGCCACGATGAAGAGCGCGAGCGGCACGAAGGGCGCGCCGGAGCGCCTGCCCGTCGTTCGACACGCGCACCCCTCCTCTACGGGGAGATCGGGGGCCGCGGGAGAGCACACCCCGCGTGCATCGCACGTATCGCCCGTGATGCAATCGAGCGTCGAGCGGCAGGCGGTCAGGCACGTGCCATCGGGCGTGCAACGATACGGCGCGCAGTCCTCGCGGCGGCCACCCGGGTGCTCGATCACATGCTCGTCGCGGCAGAGCGGCGCCTTGATGCAGAGCCCCGACACGCAACGGTGGGTGTCGACGCATTCGCCGTCGACGGAGCACGAGACGCGACACGCACCGTCGTTGCAGCCGTAGGGCGCGCAATCGTCGGGCTCGGGCGCTACGCACTTGCCGTTGCCGTCGCAGCGATTCGCGCGGCTCGCGCGCGAGCCCTCGCAGCGCGCGGCCGCACACTCGACCTCGGGCCCTGGGAGGCCCGAACACTTGGTGGGGGTCACGCCGTCACAACGCGGCGTCGTGCACGAAGTCGGATCGCCTGCGCACGCCGGGCGCGAAGCGTGCGGAGCGCCGCGTACCGGCGTGCACTTGCCCATCGACGAGGCGAGATCGCACGCCTCGCATTGCCCTTCGCACGCGACGTTGCAGCACACGCCGTCGACGCAGAATCCGGTCGAACACGCGATCGCCGCTGTGCAGCCCTGCCCCTGCGCGAGCTTCGCCACGCAGACGCCGTCCACACATGCGGCGCGGAGCGCGCAGTCCGCGTCGACCGCGCAAATCGTCGCGCAGGTGCCGTCGACGCCGCCGCAGGTGAACGGCGCGCATGTCGGTGTGCCGCGATCTCCCTTGAAGGCTTTGGTGCACCGGCCCGGGCTCGACGCGCACTCCTCGCAGGGGCCAGTGCATGCGCTCTCGCAGCACGCTCCGTCGACGCACTGGCCGCTCAGGCAGGATCGGCACGGCGATGTCTTGCAGTCGCCGGCTCCGCACGTAGCGCCGAGCGCGAGTTGCTTGAGGCACGTCCCCGTGGCGCCGCAGAACCAGCCGGTCGCACACTGCGCATCCGTCGCGCAGGTCGTCGCGCACCCGAG
>JBKJQC010000863.1:0-6060 GCA_046593995.1 Polyangiales bacterium | reverse complement strand
GGCGACCGCGCGTCCCTCGCGCTTGGGCGCGATGACCGGGTGCTTCTGCAGGTACGCGCGCAGCGCCTCGTGCACCGTCATCGGCAAGACCTTCACGTCGTGCACGCCGCGCATTCGACAGACCACGTCGAGTGGCTCGCCGTCGCGCTCGCAGCCGGCGATCGAGTAGGTGGCGGAGTCGAGCATCGGGCCGCTCCCGACGCGAAGCTCGCTGAGGCGCGAGCCCGGCGGAGCTTTGGCAGCGAATGTCATCGACAGCCCGGACAGCCGCGGCCCCCAGCCGCCCGGGAGCTTCCATGGATCGCGCGAGAACACGAGCTCGAGCTCGTTCTCGAAGTACGCGCGGAACTCCTTGCCGGTGGTGGTCCCCGCCTTCATCCGCGCGTCGAGCGGGAGGAGCGTCCAGAGATCGCCCTCGGTGATCGGACCCGCGGGGATCGGAGGGGCGAAGCGAAAGCCGTTGCTCATGCCGATGTCGGCGTGGGCGGTCTCGCGCACCGCATCGGCGATGAAGTCGTCGGCCGAGGTCTCGAGCACGTCGTAGCGAAGGAGCGGCGTCTCGGTTCGACCGACCACCTCGTTCATGCGCGCGCGGTGGGGCGCGAGGGCCGCGTCGACGATCGCCTTCGTCTTCGCGTCTTCCGGAAAGGTTGCGGCATCGATCCGCACCAAGCGGAACGCGTGGCGCGCGATGTGACCGTCGGGCCCGAGCGTCACCTCGAGCTTGCCGAGGAAGGAGCCCATCGATCCGGGCTCGACGACGATCACCTTGCCCTCGAGGATCGGCTTCTCGGTACGCTCGTGGGTGTGTCCCGAGAAGACGATGTCGAGCTCGGGGATCTCCCGCGCGAGCTGACGTGAGATGGATAGCCCGGTGTGAGTCACGGCGACGACGAGATCCGCCGACGATCGGAGCGAGCGAACGAAGTCGCGCACCCCCGAGGGCGTCACGCGGGAGGCGCTCGTCGGAGTGCAAGCCACCGCCGCCATCGCGAGAGCCGCCGTGCCGATCCACCGAGTCATCGTTTCTCCGCGGGCAAGCCCGCGGCGCTGTACGCAGTCATGCCCCCGCGGAGGTTCTTCAACTTGCCGAACCCGAGGTTCGCGAGAGCCTGAGCGGCGCGTGAGGAGCGACCGCCCGTTCGGCAGACGAGGAGCAGACTCGCGTTGCGATCCCACGCCTTCGCCGCCTCGCGCAGCGTACCGAGCGGTACGAGCTCTGCGCCCGGGATGTGGCCGAACTCTCCGGTGAACTCACTCGGCTCGCGGACGTCGATGACGCGCAGCTTCTCTCGCCCGACCTCGGTGGGGTCGATATCGACGTAGCCATTGGTGTTGCTCGTGATCATCGCAGACTCCTTGATCCTTGAAAGGTGATGTTCAGCCCTGTTGCGGAACGGGCGTCGCGCCGCACGCGCGATTCGCTGGAACGGCCACGTCGATCTGCTTGGGAGCCGGCAGGTGCAGCGATCCCATCACCTGCACGAACTCGTCGTGCGAACGGTTCGCGACGCGAGCGTTCCACAGCTTCTCCTCGGCGACGGTGGTCACCGTCATCCCCTTGTAGTCGTGAGCGGGGTACACCAGCGTCTCGTCGGGGAGCGCGAAGAGGACCTTCGTCAGCGACTCGTAGAGAGCGTGCGCGCTACCATTTTGGAAGTCGGTGCGGCCCGCGGCGCGGATGAGGAGCGCGTCGCCCGTGAAGACCATCCCTGTCGCGCCTCCGACGTAGTAGCTGACGCTGTCGTCGGTGTGTCCCGGGGTCTCGAGGACCTTGATCTCGATCGCGCCGACCCTCAGCGTCTCGCCGTGCCGCACATGGACATCGGCGCACGGGGCCGCCGACCGTCCGGCAACGGTACGCGCGCCGATTCGCTCGCGGATCGTACCGGCCGCAGTGATGTGATCGGCGTGCGTGTGCGTGTCGAGGACGTAGACGAGCTGGAGCCCGAGCTCGTTCACGAGCTTCAGATCCCGATCGGCCTGCTCGCGGACCGTGTCGATGAGCACCGCCTCACGGGTGTGCTCGTCGGCAAGCAAGTACGTATAGGTCGAGCTCTCGGCGTCGAACAGCTGACGGAAAATCATGGTGCCTCCGGGGAGCACTAAGCGAGCGGCGTGCCACCTCGATGGACCGACTATCGCGCCTGAATTCCTCCGTCCGGCGCGGGGCATGAAACAGAACGAAGCGATTGATGTTTCGCGCTCAGAACCCGGCCTGCACTTGGACCATCAGGTACGTGTCCCAGGCGCGAGCGGCGTGGAGTCGCGCGCGCCCAAAATTCATGACGAGCTTCAGGTCGTGCTGTGCGGGGTAGATGCCGCCGTCGAGCTCGACCTCGGTGCGGGAGACGGCGGCGTCATCCACGCCGTGGATACGCACCGCGCGGGCTCCCAGGCTCGCCTTCCACGCCGGGATGTACTGGTCGGCACGGATGTACCCGCCGACGACGCGATCACGCCGGCCCTCCACCGTTCGCGTTCGCGCCATCGCTTCCGCAGTCACGTCGAAGCCGTGCGCGCGAAACGCGACCTCCACACCTCCGAGATCCTCGCGCACCTGGACATCCGACACCGACGCGTTCACGGGTCGAGAGGTGGTCATTGCCGATGCCCCAACCGCGACGCGCGGCGCGCTGCCGTCGAAGTCCACCTCGCCGTCGATGGGAAGGCCGTGGAGATTCCACACCACGCGCGCGGCCAGCGCTGGCGTGCGGTTCGACTCGCGCACTGCATTGACGCCCGCGCCGTTGAAGACTCCGTCGCGCGTGATCGGAATCGACCGCACCCGCAACGCGCGCGCGCCGGTGCCGGTCGTCGGTCGATGGAGCAGCGCCTGCACCGGTAGCCCCTCGGCCAGCGCCTCTGCAAGCGGGCGCTTCAGCGCCTGGCCGCAGAGGAGCTTCGGCGCCGACGCACCCAGCGGGACGTCGAACCCGAGCAGATTGCTGACGCCGGGGGTCGCGAGCCGCACCCTGAGCTCGCGATCGAGCACCAGGGCCGTGCCGGCCGCGAGGCCGAGCGCGTCTTCGAGGATACGGTCGTCGCTGCTCACCCGCGGCATCGCTCCGTCCTACCACCCTTGTCCGCGGACGAGCGCAAAGCCCCGGGGCACGCGTTCAACCCCCGCCGGTCGGCGCCGGATCCCCGCTCGTTCGGCCCGAGGTCCTCGTGGTCGCACGCTGCAGGGCCATGCCGACCGCCATCGCGAGCACAAAGAGGATGACCCTCGGTCCAGTCACCATGCTGACGAGCGCCGGACCGGGGCAGTAGCCCGCGAGCCCCCAGCCGACACCGAACATCGCCGAGCCCGCGACGATCCGCGCATCAATCGCGGCGCCCTTCGGGACGTCGAACGCCAGCGCGAACATGGGCGCCGAGCGACGATGCACGAGCCGCCGAAGGGTCGCGTGCACGGCGATGGCGCCGATCATCACGAACGCGAGGCTCGCGTCCCAAGCCCCTGCGAAGTCGAGAAACCCGATCACCTTTGCCGGCGAGGTCATGCCCGCCACGCCGAGCCCGACCCCGAACAGGACTCCGGCTCCCAGCGCGGCGACGTTCGGCCTCATTGCGCACCTCCCACATGCCGTACGACGAAGACCGTGATCGCGCCGGTGGCCATGAAAGTGACCGTGGCAGCGAGCGAGCGGACCGACAGGCGGCTGAGGCCGCACACGCCGTGACCGCTGGTGCATCCATTCGCGAGACGCGTGCCGAACCCGACGAGCAGACCGGCCACGACGATCGTGCCCATCGTCACGGGAGCCGCAGTGAAGCTCTGCGGGCGGGCGACACGGAGCAGCGCGCCGGCGAGGACGAGCCCCACGAGGAACCACGCTCGGTACCCGCGCTCACCCGAGCTCGGGAGAAAGAGCCCACCGAACATCCCGCTGATGCCCGCCACCTTTCCGTGCGTGAGCAGGAGCAGCGAGGCGCTCAGGCCAATCATCGCGCCGCCGAGCAGCGCCGAGAACGGTGTGAAGTCGTGCATGTAATGTCCTCTGCTGAGAGCTGACTATCGTGAAACGGAGTGAGCGGGCCCGGGGCCACCGGCGGGGCCAGCTTTGTCACCGGCGTCGTCGTCACGGGCGAAGAGGCGCGGGACAACGGTGACCAGCAGCGTCGCGACCGCCGCGACCACCCAGGGCCAGAACGGAGCGATGTGCATTCCGAGCAGCGGTGGCACCTCCTGCGCGAGCATGTATAGCGCCATCACGATGACGAACCAGCCGAACGCGCGGCGAAGCTTGGCCTGATCGACCTTCCCGGCGAGATGACCTCCGATCGCGCTGCCGATGATCGCGAAGAAGGTCAGAGCCAACAGCAACTTCCAGTCGATCGTCGTGGTGGTGACGTAGCCCGCAAACCCGGCGAACGACTTCATCGCAATCACCAGCAGCGAGGTTCCCACGGCGACGTCCATCGGCAACCCACCCAGCAGCACGAGCGCGGGTACTACCAGGAACCCGCCGCCGGCGCCGACGAGGCCGGTCACCGCTCCGACCACCAGGCCCTCGGCGATCACTTTTGCGATCGGGAGCTCGCGTTCGACGGCTGCCGCGCCGTCAGCCGTCTTCCTACCGCGCAGCATCGCCACCGCGGTGACGAACATCATCACCGCGAAGAGCACGAGGAGGAGGCCGGCCGGAACGTGCTTCGCGAGCCGTCCCGCGAAGAACGCGCCCACCATCCCGGCGAGCCCGAAGATGATGCCGGTGCGAAAACGCACGCGGCCACGCCTCGCATGCGGGATGAGCGCGCTGGCACTGGTGGCTCCGACCACGAACAGCGACGCAGCGACGGCCTGATGCGCCTCGAGGCCGATCACGTACTTGAGGATCGGAACCGTGAGGATCGATCCACCACCGCCGAGCATGCCGAGGGACACGCCCACCAGCACGGCGAGGAACATCGCGATGACGAACATGGGAAGAGCGCAGTGCACCGGCCATGCCTGCAACTTTCCCGCTCGATACTGGAGTTTCTCACAGGCTCGCGAAGCGGACTCTGTTTCAATTCGCCTGCGCGCGAGTTTCATTGCGTTGCACGCGGAGGCACGCACCTATCGCGAATGCAGCTGCCGACGAAGGTCGCGCGGATCGCGGCGCGCGTGGAATAGGGCGAACACTTGAATCGCCGTGCGCACGCGAAAGTAGATCGCATACGGGAACTGTCGCAGCAGCGCACGCCGGAACTCGCCGTGCACCCGTCGATACGACTCCGGGAGGCGCTCGATGCGTTCGATCGTTTCGCCGACGTCCTCGATCAGCTCGTCACCAAGACCGGCACGCTTGCTCCTCGTACCATGCGATCGCGAGCCGGAGATCTTCTTGGGCCTCGGGGCGAAACCGAAGCTCGCGCGTCACGACGATCGCCGAAGTCGATCGCGGACCGTCTTCCAATCGTCGCCGCCAACGCCATCGTGCTCCGCCGCCTCGGCACGGCGCTCGAGCTCCTGGACGTGGCTCTCGGGCACCGGCAAGCGATCGTCGCGGATCAGGGCCCAGAGCTCGTCCAGCAGCTCGAGCTGCTCCTCACGGCTCATGCGTCGAATGGCGGCGCGAACGTCCGGAGACATGCGTCGATCGTAGCACCGTCATCGGTCACACCGCGATCCTCGTCCCGGACGCGGCGACTGACGGCGCCTCAGCCCAGCTCGAGATCTCGGTCAGTCCGTGCGTTGCGCGGACGTCCGGATCAGCCGTCGCGCACCGTGGCGTGGTCCCATTGCGCGAGAGAAATCGGATCGCGTCTTCGATCGTCATGGCTCGGTCAGGTGGCCGGTCGCTTCGCATCGGCATTGGCGTGCGCCCCGACGCCCCGCAGGCGGAGGATCCACTCCGCGAAGTCGCGGAACGCTCCGTGTCCGCCGCGCGCGGCGCAGCGATAGTGCACAGCGAGGATCACCTCGGGCATGCCATCGGCCGGCGCCGCGGTCAGTCCGACCTTGGCGATCTCGCCGATGACACCGAGGTCGTCGTAGTCGTCACCGATGTACGCGAGCTGCTCGAGCGCGACGCCCGTCTCCTCCGCCACGCGCGAGAGCGCCGCGAGCTT
>JBKJQC010000704.1:0-3602 GCA_046593995.1 Polyangiales bacterium | reverse complement strand
GCCTCCGTGCCTCCGTGTTCAATCTGCGTGCGCAAACCGATCGGCGCTCTAACCAGCACCGAGGCGGGCGAGCGACTTCTCGATCTCGTCCTTCACTTCTTCGTCGCCGTCGTTCGGGCGCTTGGCCGCTTCGCGGAGGGCCGCGATCGCCTTGCCCTTGTCGCCGCGGGCCTCGTGGACCTCGGCGAGGCGCTGGAGGCCGTCGGAATGACGCGGGTACTTCAACGAGAGCTCGCGCGCCTTGGCTTCGGCCTCGTCGAGCTTCTTCTTCTTCACGAGCTTTTGGATGTCCGACGAGGCCCCGTCGAGCGCATCGTAGTCGACTTCTCCCGCAGCAAAAGGCTCTTTCCCGTCGTCGGCGGCGTCCGCGCCGGGGGGTAGCTCAGCCGGCGCGTTCTCGGCTGCCTCGGCCTCGCGTGCACGTTGTGCCGCCATCTGCACCTTGCGCGCTTGCTGCGCTGCGGCGCGCCGCTTTCGCTGCTTGTCGGCCGCGCGCTGCTTCCCGGGGTTCGCAGGCATTTTTCGGACGGTACCCCATTGACCCACCGCAGCGCAGCGGAAAAGCTCGCGGCCCGATGAAGCTGGAGCTGGAGCGAGGATCTGCAACGCAGTCGGCCGTGGACGTCCTGGTGATCGGCGCGTTCGCGCCGAAGGCGAAGGCGGAACCGAAGCCGAGCAAGGCTCGCACGACGGCGAAGAAGCGTGGCACCGCGAGCCCCGCCGGCGGCGCAGTAGAGCCGACCGCGGCGCCCCTCTGGTCGCCGAGCGGCGCGCTCGACGAGCTCGATCGCGCGCTCGGTGGCGCGCTCGTCGCGCAAGCCCGTCGGGAGGAGTTCGCTGCGAAGCCGAACAGCGCGCTCGTCCTCAACACGCTCGGTCGTGCGTCGGCCCGGACCGTGATCGTCGTCGGGCTCGGCGACGCGCGAAAGCCCAAGGTCGCGGCGCTCCGTGCGCTCGCCGCGCGTGCGACGCGCACAGCCAACGGCGAACGCGCGCGCACCGTCGCGATCGTCGCGCCCGACGCCGAAGCGCTCACCATCCGCTCCCTCGCCGAGGGCGCGATCCTCGGCGCCTACCGCTTCACCAAGTACCTGAGCGGCGACCGCGCCCCGAAGGCGGAGATCGACACCGTCACGATCATCGTCGAGAAGCCCGATGCCGCCACGCGCGAGGCGCTCCGTCTCGGCGAGGCGATCGGCCGCGCCGTGAACTTCACGCGCGACCTCGTCACCGAGCCCCCGAACGTCCTCGACGCCGTCGAGCTCGCGAACCGCGCGGACGCGATCGCGAAAGAGGGCGGCCTCAAGATCCAGATCTTCGACAAGGAGGAGATCCGCCGTCGCAAGATGATGCTCCTCCTCGCCGTCAACCAGGGCTCGACGAACGAGCCGCGGTTCGTGCACATGACCTACGTGCCCCGCGGCAGCCGCGCGGCGAAGGCCGAGGGAAAGAAGCCGAAGCGCATCGTCTTCGTCGGCAAGGGCCTGACCTTCGACAGCGGCGGTCTGTGCATCAAGACGGCGGAAGGCATGCTCGACATGAAGATCGACATGTCCGGCGCGGCCAACGTCGTCGGCCTCATGGCAGCAGTGGCAGCATTGAAGCCGAACGTCGAAGTGCACGGCATCTTCGCCGCCACCGACAACATGCCCGACGGCAACAGCTTCCGACCGGGCGACGTGTGGCCGTCGATGGACGGCAAGTCGGTCGAGATCATCAACACCGACGCGGAAGGCCGCTTGGTGCTCGCCGACGCGCTCGTCTACGCGCGCTCGCTCGAGCCCGATCTGATCATCGACAACGCGACGCTCACCGGCGCGTGCATGGTCGCTCTCGGCAATACCTGCAGCGGCTTCTACGCGAACCGCGACGAGCTCGCCGACGACTTCTCCGAGGCGTGCAAGGAGGCTGGTGAGCAGATGTGGCGCATGCCGCTCCTCGAAGACCTGCGCGACCAGCTCAAGAGCGAAATCGCGGATCTGAAGCACATGGGCTCGCGCTACGGCGGCTCGATCACCGCGGCGCTCTTCCTCCGCGAGTTCGTGGGCGACGTCCCTTGGATCCACTGCGACATCGCCGGCCCGGTTCTCAGTGACAAGCCGACGGGGTTCTACGTGAAGGGCGCGACCGGTCACGGCGTGCTCAGCTTCCTCAGCTTCATCGAGCGCTGGTCGAACGACTCGGGCCGCAGCAGCCGCCGCAGCGGCAAGAAGGGGACGTGATCCGGCGGCTGTGCCGCGCTCGTCGTGCTCTCGGCACGTGACGTCGAGGCAACGGCGCTTTCCCGCCCGGGGCACGAGTTTCGCTTGGCAAGAGGCCGCCATGAGCGAGCCGCTCGTCGTTCCCGATCTCGTCGACGATCCCGACCGGAGCGCAGCCGCGGAGCCCGCGAGCGCGCTCGAGACGGCCTCGCGTCGGCGCCAGTGGGCGAAGAACGCGACGCTCAGCGCCATCGCGCTCGGTGCGACGGGCATCTTCCTCGTCATCGAGCGAACCGTGCGACGGAAGGCGAACACCTTCGATCGCAAGGCCATGCGCTCCGCAGGTCGGATGCGTTCTCCCGTCCTGACCACGATCGCGCGCGCCGTCACGGCGCTCGGCGGGCTCCCCGGCATCGTAGGGTTCTCGCTCGCGTCGCTCTACGCCTCGCGGCGCGCCCCTCGTGCCGCTGCGCAGATCGCGCTCGGCGCGCTCGGCGGGGTCGCGGCGGAGCTCGGCCTCAAGCAGCAATTCGGCCGCGCGCGTCCGACGGAGCTCCCGCACCTCGAGCGCGTCACCAGCAAATCGTTCCCCTCCGGTCACGCCATGGCTTCGGCGTCCTTCTACCTGAGCCTCGCCTTCGTCGGCTCGCGCGGTCGCCACCTGCGCGAGCGACGCGGCGCCGCGCTCGTCGCAGCTGCGGGGATCGCAGGCACGATCGGCATGACGCGCGTCTATCTCGGCGTGCACTGGCCGACCGACGTCCTCGGCGGCCTCGCCCTCGGAACCGCGTGGGCGTCGGGGTGGGAAGCGATCTTCGACTGGACCGCGGCCGAGCAGGTCGAACGCGAGGTCGTCAGCGCCCCGACGCGTGACGACGCCCTCGCGACGCCCTAGCTTCTCCAGTCATGAGCGGGATGAGCTTGATGAGTGGCGTCACCGCAGTCGCACCGCGGCCGCTGAGCTTGGATCGCCTCCCCTCGGCTGCCGGGGTGTGGGTCGACGAGACACGCGTACGCATCGCGGTGAGCGGTGAGGACCGCGTCACTTGGCTCAACGGCATCCTCTCGAACGACGTGCTCGTCCTCGGGAAGTCCAAGGGGCCGCACGCGCTCTACGCCTGCATGCTCGACGCGAAAGGAAAGCTCCTCGGCGACGCGATCGTCGTCGCCGACCCCGAGCTCGGCGGCACGATCTCGGTGTGGGTGCCCACGCGGAGCGTCGCGCCCGTTCTCGCGGCGTGGGACCGTTACATCGTGATGGAGGACGTCGAGGTCGCGCGCGACGACGGCCGACGGCTGCTGATGCTGCAGGGAGGTGCTTCGGAAGACGTCGCGAAGCGCGCGGGGCTCGCCGGTCGCGCGGCCCCCCACGACGAGCTCGGTGCGGGTGGATTCGTGCTC
>JBKJQC010000610.1:0-3809 GCA_046593995.1 Polyangiales bacterium | reverse complement strand
TCGACGGTGCCGACGCGGAGGACGCGTCTCGCCTGGATGGGCGCGCGGTCCCCAAGAAGAAGCGCGGCCTGGGCTGATCCCGCCGCCAGTGCTAGAGGCCCACTTCTCTCAGGAATCATCTCTCAGGAACCGTCTCCCAGGAACGAAGATGTCCAACGCCGACCAAGCCGCCGCGCCCGCAGAGGGACTCTCGTCCGCTCCTTCCGGCAGCGCGATCGCGCGCCCGAGCGCGTTGGCGATGGACCTCGCGACCATCAAGGTGCTGTGGAAGCGTGACCTCGTCCGCTTCTTCCGGCAGCGCTCGCGCGTCATCGGCGCCATGGTCCAGCCGCTGATCTTCTGGCTGATCATCGGGTCGGGCTTCAGCGGATCGTTCAAGATCCCCGGCGCTGAGGGCGTCGGCTACATGCAGTACTTCTTCCCCGGGATCGTGCTGATGGTGATCCTCTTCACCTCGATCTTCTCGACGATGAGCCTGATCGAGGATCGCCACGAAGGGTTCCTCCAGGCCGTCCTTGCGGCGCCCGGATCGCGCGCCGCGGTCGTCCTCGGCAAGGTGCTCGGCGGCGCGTCGCTCGCGCTCGTGCAGGTCGCCGCCATCCTCTTGCTCGCTCCCTTCGCCGGGTTCCCCTTCTCGCAGATCGCCTGGCCCGCGCTGATCGCGATGCTGGTGCTCACGTCGATCGGCCTCTCGGCGGTCGGGTTCGCGGTCGCGTGGTGGCTCGACTCCGTGCAGGGCTACCACGCCGTCATGAGCGTCTTTCTCATCCCCGCGTGGATCGTGAGCGGCGCGATGTTCCCGACGAGCGGCGGCCCCGCGTGGATGCGCGCGGTGATGACGGTGAACCCGCTCACCTACGCCGCGTCCGGCACCCGTCGCGCGCTCGGTGGCGGAACGCTCGCGAGCGCCGTCGAGACGGTGCGCTCCTCGATGGCGATCGAGCTCTCGGTGGTGGCAACCTTGGCGGTGGTGGCGGTGTCGCTCGCTACCCTCGCCTGCAGCCGACGCAGCCCGCGTGGATGAAGTCATGAGCGAAGCGGTCGAAAACGTCCTCCCGGACTCACGCGGCCTCCCGCGGTTCGTCTGGGTCCTCATCGTCGCCTGCGTGCTCCTCGCCGGGCT
Source organism: Polyangiales bacterium (assembly GCA_046593995.1). GTDB lineage: Bacteria > Myxococcota_A > Polyangia > Polyangiales > JADJMO01 > JALHOE01. The sequence goes on along the minus strand of JBKJQC010000610.1, from coordinate 2,686 downwards.
CGCCGGGTTCGCCGGCTTGATGCGCGCCCGGAAGATCGACCTGCCGGTGCTCGCCGAGGTGCCGCCGATCGCCATGACCGACCAGACCGGAGCCCCGGTCACGCTCGAGACCCTGCGCGGACGCCCCTGGATCGCCGACTTCATCTTCCTCTCGTGCAAGGCGTCGTGCCCCAAGCTCACGGCGCGCATGAAGACGGTGCACGACCAGATCGCGAAGAAGAGTCTCACCGTCCGGCTCGTGAGCATCACGGTCGATCCCGAGAACGACACGCCTCCGAAGCTCATGGAGTACGCGAGGAGCTACGGCGCGAACGCCGCCACGTGGAGCTTCCTCACCGGCCCGACCGAGGACCTCGATCGCGTCGTCGTGAAGGGGTTCAAGCTGCAGTACGGCAAGGTGAAGGGGGTCGCCGGCGCGGTCGATCCCAACGCGACGGTCTTCACGATCATGCACGGCGATTGGTTCGTGCTGGTCGACGCGAAGGCGCGCATCCGCGGCTACTACGACACCGATCGTCCCGAGAAGCTCGAAGCGATCGTGCGTGACGCCGAGCACCTCGCGAGGAACCCCGGCACGTGACCACGCCCGTCGATGCGCCGCCCGACGCGCCGATCACCGATCGCACGTTCTTCGTCTTCAACGCGATCGTCTCGACCGCAGCCCTCGCGTTCCTCGCGTGGCTCCTGATGATCCGGAAGGCGTCGACCACCGTCGATCTGAGCTTCCTCCCCGCGGTGAACGCGACCCTCAACGCCACGGCCGCCGTGCTGCTCGCGAGCGGCTGGATCGCCATCCGTCGCGGCGCGCGCAAGGTGCACCAGTACCTGATGACGAGCGCCTTCGCGGCGTCCTCGCTCTTCCTCGTCTGCTACCTCGTCTATCACTGGGCCCACGGAGACACGAAGTTCGGCGGCCACGGCACGATCAAGCTCGTCTACCTCCTGATCCTCGCGTCACACGTGCTCTTGTCGATGGCGATCGTCCCGCTCTGCCTCTCGAGCTTCTGGTTCGCGTGGCGCAAGCACTTCACGGTGCACCGCCGGATCGGCCGCGTGCTCCTGCCGATGTGGCTCTACGTGTCGGTGACCGGAGTCGCCATCTACTTCTTCCTTCGCGCCTTTTCGCACGCCTGAGAAGGTCGATGGGTCGATAGGTCAATAGGTCGATAGGGGAGGAGAGCGGTCTTCCCATGAGCGGGCCCTCGCATCGCCGCCGCCTCGCCACATGATTCGGACGGTCAGCATCAACCACGGATCCAGTCCTCTACCGTGACGCCGGGGATGCGGCTGTAGTGGCGCTGGTTCCCCGTGACGACCGTCGCCTGCTTCGCGGCCGCGATCGCGCCGATGAAGAGATCGGCGTCTGCAAGGCGCTGCCCTTGTCGTTCGAGCAAGGCCTTCGCCTCTCCGAAGATCTGGGTCGACACTTCATCGAGGCCCAGGACCGGCAGCGTGGCGAGGAAGCTCCTCACCAGCGTCCGATTCTTCTCGGGGGCGATGGACTTCGCCGCGCCGTAGTGCAGCTCCGCGGCGGTGATCCAGGTCGTCGCCACTTCGTCCCGAGTCGCAGCACGCCGTTCGATCACCGCTTCGTTGCCGCGCAGGATGGCGATGCAGGTGTCGGTGTCGAGGAGCTTCAAAGATCGACCTCACGCCCCGGGGTTCGCTTCTCCAGGATGCGTCTGGACTCGGCCGCGCTGTCGGCGTCCGACTCCCATTTGCCCGCGAGCTTGCGCCACTCGGCAATCTGGGTGTCCACGTCGGGGCGCTCCACCCTCTTGGGCCGCACCCGGAGAGCGGTCTCGAGCAGGTGGATGATCTCCTGGGTCAAGCTCCGGCGGTCGTGCTCGGCAGCATCCCGCAGGGCTTGAAGCAGCTCATCGGGAAGGTTCTTGAGGGTCAGCGACGCCATGGGTTCCACCGTTCAACCTTCATGAAACCGTTATGGTTCCTTCAAGGTTGCCGGTCAAGGACGGCTCGAGTTGACTGGCGACGCCGCATCGCGAGCGCCACGACGAGCGCGCCGAGCGGCCAAGCGACGCGCGCGTCCGCCGGGTCGGTCACGTGGTACGAACACCCGCCCGAGTCGCCCTCTGGCGCGGGCGGCTGGGCGACGCAGATGCGCGTGGTGTCGCAGACGTTCGGCGCGGCGCAGTCGTTGGTCGAGACGCAGGAATCGCCACAGAGCCCCGTCACGTTGTTGCAGACGTAGGGAGCGCACTCTTTCGAGCTCAGGCCGTCCGCCGTCGTCGAGGTGTGATCGTCGCTGCACTTCGCCGTAGCCCGCGGCGCGCACTTGCCGGCGGCGCAACCGAAGCCAGTCGCGCAGTCGGAGTCTTGCGCGCAGCTCACGCGGCAAGCGGTCGTGCCATCGCAGCTGAAGCCGCCGCCACACGGCGTCGCCACCCCCGCGACGCACTTGCCGCTGTTGTCGCAAACGCTCCGCGTCTCCTTGCCGTCGGCACAGGTCGAGCCGCACGCCGTCGTGGCGCTCGGATAGGTACACGCGGCGCGGTTGGTGACCGGAGTCTCGATCTACTTCTTCCTCCGCGCCTTTTCGCACGTTTGGTGGTCAATAGGTCGATGGTCGATGGAGCCGCGCAGCATGCGGCGCCTCGTCGCTCGCGCGGGCCCAGTCGTCAGTCGTCAGTCGTCAGTCGTCAGTCGTCAGTCGTCAGTCGTCAGT
>JBKJQC010000212.1:0-4464 GCA_046593995.1 Polyangiales bacterium | reverse complement strand
GATCGTCCATCGCGACCTCAAGCCTGCGAACCTCTTCCTCGCGAAGCGGGCCGACGGCAGCGCGCTCGTGAAGGTGCTCGACTTCGGCATCTCGAAGGCGCTCGGCGACGCGAGCGGCGCGAGCTCGGGCGGCATGACGGCCACCGGGATGATCTTCGGCTCGCCGCTCTACATGTCCCCCGAGCAGATGCGCAGCGCGAAGGACGTCGATCAGCGGACGGACATCTGGGCGCTCGGCGTGATCCTCTTCGAGCTGCTCACCGGCAAGGAGCTGTTCGTCGCCGACACGATGCCGGGCATCGTCGCGCGCATCGTGGCCGAGCCGCCCGAGCCCCTGCGGAACATCCGGCCCGACGCACCGGAGGCGCTCGAGGCGCTGCTCCTGCGCTGCCTCGAGAAAGATCGCGAGAAGCGCGTCCGCGACGTCGCCGAGCTCGCGCGTGGACTGCAGCAGTTCGCGCCCGCACACATGAAGCAGTCGGTCGAGCGCATCGTCCGCGTCGTCCACGGCGCGAACGCCTCGGCGATTCTCGCGACGCCCGCGCGCGATTTCTCGGGGCAGCCCGCCGTCCTGCCGCCCCCCGTCGGTGGTGCGACGAACGCCGCATGGGGGACGACGAACGGAGCGGCGGCAGCGCCCCCTGCGAAGTCGAAGCTCCCGATCTTCGCGGCCGCCGCGGTGTTCGCGCTGGTCATCATCGCGGGCGCCGCGGTCCTCGCGACCCGCGGCCGAGGGACTGCGCCCGGCACGGCGGCAGCTGCTCCCGAGAAGACCGAGGCGAAGGTCGAAGCGAAGACCGAGCCGAAGCCCGAGCCCAAGACGGAGACACCTGCGCCGATCAAGGACGAGGCGAAGCCCGCCGAACCCAAGACGGCCGACACGGCGGCGCCGGCGGCCACCGTCGCCTCTGCCAAGCCGACCGCCGCGACCGCTGCAACGACGACCGCGAAGCCCGCCGGTGCTCCTGCGGCAGCGTTGGCCGCCGCTGCGAAGCCGGCTGCAGCTGCCAAGCCCGCGACCACCACCGCGACCACCACCGCGACGACCGCGGCTACCGCCGCTGCGAAGCCGGCTGCGAAACCCGCGGGCGGTATCGACGTCCTCGGCGATCGCAAGTAGCGGTGTCCCTCGGCGGAAGGGACCGCCGGATTCGGAAGGAGACCAACGTGTCGTCTCGCCACGTGCGCCTCACCGCTGCGGTCATCGCCCTGGTGCAAGTCTCCTTTGCGCTCCCCGCGCTCGCGGATCCGTCTGCCGGCGACAAGGCGCTCGCCCAGTCGTTGTTCGACGACGGCAAGAAGCTGATGGCCGCGGAGAAGTACGCCGAGGCGTGCCCGAAGCTCGCCGAGAGCCAGCACCTCGATCCCGGCCTCGGGACGCTCCTCAACCTCGCGGTCTGCCACGAGAAAGAAGGGCGCACCGCGACGGCGTGGGCCGAGTTCAACGACGCCGTCTCGCAAGCGAAGAAAGAGAACAACGCTCCCCGCGAGGCCTTCGCACGCGAGCACATCGCCGCCCTCGAGCCGAAGCTCTCGCGCGTGACGATCACGGTCACTCCCGCGAGCGCTTCGGTCGCGGGTCTCGAGGTGAAGCTCGACGGCGCACGGATCGGCAAGGCCGCGTGGGGCTCGAGCATGCCCGTCGATCCCGGCAAGCACGCGATCGACGCGACGGCGCCGGGGAAGAAGCCCTGGTCCGGCTCCATCACGGTCGGCGCGGACGGCGACAAGCAAGCCGCCACCGTGCCGGCCCTCGAGGACGCGCCCGCCGCGGGAGGAGTGGCGACGCCCGGCGGCGGAGCACCTGCAGTCACGCCCACGACCACGCCCGCGACGCCCGTCGGCGGATCCGCGAGCGACGCGGCCGCTGAAGACGGCAGCGGTCGACGCACGCTCGGCTTGGTGGTCGGCGGCGTCGGCGTCGTCGCGCTCGGCATCGGCGGCTTCTTCGGCCTCCGCGCGATGTCGAAGTGGGACGAGCGGAAAGAGAACTGCCCCGGGGGCGCATGCAACGCGACGGCCGTCGAGGCGGGGAGCGACGCCAAGAGCGCCGCGAACGTCGCGAACCTCGGCGTGGGGCTCGGCCTCGTCGCGATCGGCGTCGGCGTGGTCCTGTTCATCACCGCGCCCTCCGGCGACAAGCCGAAGGCGCCCACCACCGGCTTCCGCGTGGTGCCCCAGGCGACGACCTCGAGCGGTGGGCTCCACGTCGTCGGGACGTTCTGAGAATTTCCATGAAGACGCCCTTCCTTCTCGCCCTCGCCCTCGCGCTCTCGTCGATCGGTTGCCAGGCCCTCATCGGCATCGAGGATACCGAGCTCTCGCCCGACGCTTCGACCGGCTCCGATGCGACGGCCGACGGCGCGGACGGCGCGATCGACTCCGGTAGCTTCGACGGCGCGACGGACGCGTTCGTGCCCGAGACCGCGCCGGTATGTCAGAAGGGCGCGAAGCGCTGCGCGGGTAACCAGACGCAGACCTGCAACGACTCGGGCAGCGGCTGGGTCGACGGCATGACGTGCCCCTTCCTCTGCACCGAAGGCCAGTGCACCGGCGGGTGCAAGCCGACGAGCGAGCAGTGCAAGCCCGACGCGCGCACCCCGCAGAAGTGCGACTCCTCCGGCACGTGGGTCGACGGCGCGCCGTGCGCCTACGTCTGCCTCGGTGGCGTCTGCGCGGGGACCTGCATTCCCGACAGCAAGGCCTGCGAGGGGAACGTCCCGATCTCGTGCGACATGACCGGCAAGAAGGTGAGCGGCAACGTCTGCCCGATCCTCTGCGACAAGGGGGTGTGCGCGGCGACGTGCACGGCGAGCTCGAAGCAGTGCAACGGCCTCGTGCCGCAGACCTGCGTCGCCGGCGCGTGGAGCAACGCCGCCGCGTGTGCGTTCGTCTGCAAGGACGGCGCGTGCGTCGGCGCGTGCAAGCCGGGGGACAAGCGCTGCACGAACCTCACCGCCGAGACGTGCGACGCGAACGGCGCGTGGGTCGCGGCCCCGAAGGCCTGCGACTTCGGGTGCACCGCCGGTGTCTGCTCCGGGTGCACGACCGACGCGCAGTGCCTCGCGAAGTTCCCCACGACGCCCGCGTGCAACGTCTCGACCGGGACCTGCGCGGTGTGCGCGCCCGGCGCGAAGCGCTGTACGAACAGCGTCCCGCAGGAGTGCGGCGCGACGGGATGGGCCGACAAGACGGCATGCCCCTACGTCTGCAAGGACGGCGCGTGCGGCGGCGAATGCGTCCCGACCAGCACGCGGTGCAGCGGGCGCGAGGCGCAGATCTGCGACGCCGCCGGGCTGTGGTCGCTGAAGCAGCTCTGCAACGTCTGCTCCGGCAGTGGAACGTGCACCGGTGTGTGCGTGCCCGGCGAGAAACAGTGCAGCGGCAACACCCCCCAGACCTGCAGCGGCGGGCAATGGGTCGACGAGGCCGCCTGCGACTATGCGTGCGTCGGGCAGGGCATCTGCACGACGGCGTGCTCGACGGACGTCCAGTGCAGCGCCAAGCCGGCGACGCCGGTGTGCAACACCACGACCGGTGTCTGCGTCGAGTGTCTCACGGCAAACGCGTGCGGCGGGTGCGGTGCGCTGTCTGGTGCGCCGAACGAAGCGTGCTCCGGAGGCGCGCCCGACCCGAGGGGCTGCGGCAAGCTCCAGTGCACCCCCGACAGGAAGTCGCTCGCGTGCATCGGCGACCGTCCGCAGAACGATTGCGGCGGCTGCGACACGCTCCCTTTCTCGAGGGGCTCGGAGTGCACGGCCCCCGCGCCGACGACCTGCGGCACCTACGTGTGCAGCACCACCAACAGCGTCAAGTGCGTGGGGAACAGCGAGCCGAACGCGTGTGGCGGCTGCATCGCCTCGATGGACAGACCCGGTACGCCCTGTGACATGGGCCGCTGCTGGGAATGCGCCGGGACCGCGCTGACGTGCACGAAGCTCAAGAACACCTGCGGGGGCTGCACGACGCTGGCAGGCAAGGCCGGCGATCCTTGCGGAATCGCGGGCGGCTGCGGCAGGTGGGTCTGCTACAACGCGGAGACGATCTACTGCGCGTACGACCACCTCGGGTGCGGCAGCTGCGACGAGGCGCAGAACTTCGGGTGCAAGACCGACGGCACCCAGGAGTGCTGCAGCGGGACGTGCAAGACCGGTCAGAGCTGCAGCGGCTGACCGCGCGCGCGGCGTACCGCTTGGCGCAGGCGCCGTGCCGCACTACGCCGGAACGCCATGTCCGACGCGCAGCCGATGTCGCTCGAAGCCCTGACCGCGATCGAGCACCTCCTCACCGAGGAGGAGCGCATGATCCGCGACTCGGTGCGGCGCTTCGTGCGCGAGAAGTTCCTGCCGCGCGCCGCGAAGCTCTTCGAGGACGAGCAGTTTCCGACCGATCTGATCCCGCAGATCGCCGAGATGGGGCTCCTCGGAGCGAGCCTCGAGGGGTACGGCTGCGCGGGGATGGGCG
>JBKJQC010000547.1:0-5218 GCA_046593995.1 Polyangiales bacterium | reverse complement strand
AACAAGGACAAGAAGCTCGACGTCGTCGTCGCTGCGTTCGACGCCAAGGTGTACGTCTGGGATGGAGCCGGCGAGAGCCTGCCGGGCTTCCCGGTGCTCGTCGACTACACCGGCTCGCTCGAGAAAGAGAAGCGCGTCTCGCGCATCGTGACGACGCCCGCCGTCGGCGACATGAACGGCGACGGCATCCCCGAGATCGCGGTCGGCTCGAACGAGTACCTCGGCAAGGGTGGCAACTTCGGGGCGTACTTCCTCATCGACGGCCGCGGGATGGCTGCGCCGAACAGCCCATTCGTCGAAGGCTGGCCGGTCGTGGTCTCGAGCTTCAAGCTCTTCCCGCTCGTCGGCGAGGGCATCGTGAGCGCGGGGATGATGGCCGATCTGAACGGCGACGGCGTGCCCGAGGTGATCTTCCACGGCACCGGTGGATCGCCCGTCGTGCTCCCGCTCCACCCGCAGAAGCCGAGCATCACGGGCGGCTCGTTCCCGAACGCGGTCCTGACGCTCGATCCGCAGTTCGGAAAGAACTACGAGAGCCCGCAGCAGCTCCCCGGCAACAACTTCATCGGCCTCTTCTCGCAGCCGTCGGTCGGCGATCTCGATCAAGACGGCAAGCCGGACATCGTCACGCTCGGCGCCTCGTTCACCCTCGCGCTCGCGCTCGCTGCGAGCGGCAAGCAGGAATACGAGCAGCAGGTCGGGATGTGGAACACGGGGGACGTCCGCAAGTGCACCGACGAATCGGGGCGTGACTGCGTGTTCATGTTCCCGGGCTCACCCGCGATCGTCGAGGATTACACCTTCTTCCACAACGCGACGATCGGCGACGTCGACGGCGACGGCTACCCCGACACCGTGCTCGGCACCGGCGGTTACTACGTGCGCGCGGTCGACGCGTGCGGGCGTGAGGCGAAGGGGTTCCCGAAGTTCACCGGCCAGTGGATCATCCCGTCGGTCGCGATGGGTGACGTCGACGGCGACGGCAAGATGGAGATCGTCACCGGCACCCGCGACGGTTGGCTCTACGCCTGGCACGTCGATGGTCGCGAGGACGGGCCGATCGAGTGGCCGACCCATCACCACGACAACCAGAACACCGGCAACTACGGGACGAAGATCGACTTCCCGACGAAGAAGAACGCGAAGCCGCTCGATCTCGCGGCGTGCGCGCCGAAGACGCCGGAGCCTCCGGCGGCGCAGGCCGATCCTTCGGCCGAGGGGTACGGCTGCAGCTGCCGCTTCCCGACGAGCCGCTCGACGAGCACGCTCGCGTTCGTGGGCATGAGCGCGCTCGCCGCGCTCGCCCTCTCGCGCCGCCGCCACTGAGGGAGAGGTCTAGGGTCTAGGGTCTAGGGTCTAGGGTCCGAGAGCGAGAGCGCCGAGATCAGCAGGCGATCGCGCCGAGAGCGACGTCGCAGCACTCGCTCGTCACGCGCGTCTCGTCTCGTGCCCTAGACCCTAGACCCTAGACCCTGGACCTCTGACAAAAGCGAAACGCCCGCGCGCGCGAAGCGAGCAGGCGTCTCGACCACGTGACGAAGGTCGTCACGTGAGCGCAGCGATCAGAGGATCGGCTGCGGCTTCACACCCTTCTTGACGGCCTCTTCGCAACCGAGCTTCACGTCGGTCTTCTTGCCACCCTTCTTGAGGATCTCGAACTGCACGCGGCGGTTCTTCTCGTGAGCCTCGGGCGTGTCGGCCGCGTCGAGCGGGCAGTACTCGCCGTAGCCCTTGGCGCGGAGCTTCTTCGCGTCGACGCCGCGCTTCACGAGCGCATCGACGACGGCCTTCGCGCGGTCCTCGGTGAGCTTGACGTTGGCCTTCTCGTCGCCGTCCTTGTCGGCATGGCCGCCGACCTCGATGAGGTCGATGTCCTTGCCCTCGCCCTTGAACGTCTCGGCGAGCTCGTCGAGGAGCTTGTCGGACTCGGACTTGATGGTCGCCTTGCCCTTGTCGAACATGATCTTCTCGGAGATCACGACTTCGTTGCCCTTGATCTCCACCTTCTTCACAGGCGCGATCGCGGCCATCTTCGGCGCCTCTTCCGGGCAGCCGTTCTTCGCCTTGTCTGCGTTCGCCTTGCCAGCCTTGTCCTTGCAGGCGTCGTCCGCGTCGGGGACGCCGTCGCCGTCGCTGTCGGCGGGGGCGGGCGGCGCGGCCGCAACGGTCGGCGACGGGGTCGGAGCCGCAGCTTCGCCAGTCGTGACGGAGGCCTTGCAGCCGTAGTTGGGCGCGGAGACGAGAACACCGAGCGCGAGGGCCGCGATCGGGAGCGAGAGACGAGTGAGAGTCATTGGTCTTCTTCCTTGTTACGAGGTCCGTTGGGCGTCATCGCGTACGGACCTGAAGGTCGTCCCCCCAGGCGGGTCCTTCGAGGACGGGTCGATTCGGGGCCGGAACATACACCCGATCCTGGTGATGGGGGAGCCCGGAGGGCGGGTCCCGGAAATCGGATTGGCCTTTCCGGCAGCGCACGACGGACGTGCCGAACGGCCGAACATTCAAAATCCGTCCGAGCGCGTTCGGCACTCCGCGGATTGAGGACGCGAGGCCTCAGTTTTCTCGTCAGGACGTCGACTCGGCTGCTCGCTTCATCGACCGCGTCACTTGGGCGACGGCGCAAGCAAGGAGACCCGTCCGACGCGGAGGAGCGTCTCGGCGAGCCGAGCCTTCCTCGCGCGACGAGCGCTCTCGGCGAGGACGACGCTGCGCAGGCGGTCGTAGGCCCGATCGAGATCATCGTTCACGATCAAGTAGTCGAAGAGTCCGTAGTTCTCGATCTCGTTGCGCGCCTTCTGCAGGCGGCGCTGGACGGTCGCGTCGTCGTCGCTCGCGCGGCCGCGCAGCCGCCGCTCGAGCTCGTCGATCGACGGAGGCAGGACGAAGACCGCGACCGCCTCCGGCACCTTCGCGCGGATCTGTCGGGCACCTTGGTAGTCGATGTCGAAGATGATCCCCGAGGCCTCGGCAGCCCGGGCGCGCTCGATCTCGGCGAACGACGTCCCGTACAAGTTGCCATGCACCTCGGCCCACTCGGCGAAGGCGTCCTTCGAGACGAGCGTGCGGAACTCGGACGCGTCGACGAAGTGGTACTCGCGCCCGTCCTTCTCGTTCGGCCTCTCCTTGCGCGTCGTGTGCGAGACCGAGAAGGAGAGATCCGGGAACTCTGCGCGGAGACGGTTGCACAGCGTCGTCTTCCCGGCGCCGGACGGTGACGAGATGATCAACAGCAGGAAGTCGTCCGCACCGGCGCGCAGCTCACCGAGGACGTCTTTGGGGGAGGACGACGACATGCGGGGACGCAGTGTCCATGGTCTAGGGTCTAGGGTCTAGGGTCTAGGGTCGGTCGCCCAGGAGCCTGCTCGCGCGACCGTTCGGTTCGCCGGTCGTGAGTCGTCAGTCGTCAGTCGTCAGAGAGCGAGACGAGAGCAGACGAGCGCGAGACGCGAGCGAGACGAGAGACGCCGAGTCACGTCTCGTTCCATTCTCGGATGACTGACGACTGACGACTGACGACGAGCGTGCTCCAGAGCCAGAACGACGTCGACGCTGCGTCGGCCTCTATTCCACGTTCTGGACCTGCTCGCGCATCCGTTCGAGCTCGCTCTTCGCGTCGACGACGAGGTGCGCGACCTCGGCGTCCTGCGCCTTCGAGCCGATGGTGTTCACCTCGCGGACCATCTCCTGGAGGAGAAAGTCGAGGCGGCGGCCGCACGCTTCGCTCGAGTCGAAGAGCGCCTCGAACTGGGCGCAGTGCGAGGCGAGGCGGGTGATCTCCTCGGAGACGTCGCTCCGGTCGGCGAGGAGGGCGATCTCCTGCTCGAGGCGGCCGGGATCGATCGGGACGTCCGTCCCGACGAGGCGGATCACCCGCTGACGGAGGCGCTTGTGGTAGAGGTCGACGAGCTGCGGGCCGCGGGCGCCGATCGCATCGGCTGCGCGACGCACGCCGCCGAGGCGGGCGCGGAGATCGCCGGAGAGCGCGCGTCCCTCCTCGACGCGCATGGCCTCGAGCGCGGCGACGGCGCGCTCGAAGGCCTCGCGACAGGCGGTGCGCATCGTCTCGCGCTCACGCTCCGTGGCCGGCGCGAACAGGTCGGGCACTGCGGCGAGGAGCGAGAGCGGGACCTCGCTCTCCGGAGAGAGCTCGTCGCGGAGCGCGGAGAGCGCGCGATACGCGCTCCGTGCACGCTCCGTGTCGAGGGCCACCGTCTGTCCGGCGCCCGTCGTCTCGAGGCGGATGGCGACTTCGACCCGGCCGCGGGCGAGGCGCTCGCGACCGAGCTGCTCCGCGTAGGCGACGAGATCGCCGAGCTCGCGTGGCGCGCGCACGCGCACGTCGAGGAAGCGGTGGTTGACCGCGCGAACCTCGACCACCAGCCGCCCTGCAGGAGTCGCGGCTTCGCCGACCCCGAAGCCCGTCATGCTCTTCACGTCATCTCCCTCCTGCGACTGGCCCTCACGGGCGAGCAGCGGCCGACGTTCCCCCCCGGGAGCGTGCGTCCTTCTCTTGGTTCATCGCATCGTTCATCGCAGCGACGGTCCGTTCGAGCCCTTCGCGCCAACGCACGACCGGCTCGTACCCGATGAGATCGCGGACGCGCCGGATGTCGGCGAGCGAGTCGCGGACGTCGCCGGCGCGCGACGGACCGTGCACGCGCTCGATGCGGCGACCGACGATCTCGCCGATCGCGTCGGCGAGCTCCAGGAGCGAGATCTTCTCGCCGCAGGAGATGTTGACGACCTGTCCCTCGAGCCGCTTCGACGCGGACGCCGCGAGCATGTTCCCGCGGACGACGTTCTCGATGTAACAGAAGTCACGCGTCTGGCCGCCGTCGCCGTGGATCGTGATGGCCTCGCCGGACTGCGCCGCAGCGATCCAGCGCGGGATCACCGCGGCGTACGCGCCGTTCGGATCCTGCCTCGGACCAAAGACGTTGAAGTAGCGGAACGACATCGTCTCGAGCTGGTGCAGCTTCGCGTACGCCGCGAGGTACAGCTCGCCCGCGACCTTCGAGACCGCGTACGGGGACTGCGGGCGCGGCGTCATGGCCTCGTGCTTCGGGAGCTCCTCGGTGTCGCCGTAGGCGCTCGAGCTGCCGGCGAAGATCACGCGTTTCACGCCGCCGTGGCGCGCTGCCTCGAGCACCGTGAGCGTCCCGTGGGTGTTCACCCGATCGCTGTCGAGCGGCCGCTCGACGCTGCGCGGAACGGAGGG
>JBKJQC010000427.1:0-6200 GCA_046593995.1 Polyangiales bacterium | reverse complement strand
CGCGCACGCCCCCCGCCACCCGTCGCTCCGGCGAGCGACACCCCACGTGCCACCCCACCTGGAGGAGGACGCACGCGAGGAGCAGGGTGCGCATCAGTAGTTCCGGAACGGCACCGGCATGAAGAGCGCGACGAACGCCGCGAGCGTGAGCCACGCGACGAGCCGTCGCTTGGGGGAGAGGATCTCGTCCTCCGTCGGCGGGTGCTCGTCCGACCCCGTCATCCGCGAGAGGAATCCGAGCAGCACGAACCAAGCGAGCCAGTTCCACCCCTCGAACATCGCGGTCCCGACGTTGCTCCACGGCGCGTGCGATCGGAGCGCGCGCACCGCCCAGAAGATGCCGACGGAGAGCGCGACGATCGGCAGCGAGCGGTGGATGAAGCGCGAGTACCGGTTCTGCTTCGTCCCGAAGAGCGAGTACGCGACGTGGCCGCCGTCGAGCTGGCCGACGGGGATCAGGTTCAGCATCGTCATGAAGAGACCGGCCCAGCCCGCGAAGGCCGTCGGGTGCAGCATCACGTCGTAGCCGTCCGGAATCGGGCCGAGCACGAGCCGCTTCATCGCGAGGTAGAGGAGCGATTGGCCTTCTTCCTGGCCGTGGAGCGGGATCGGCTCGATCGGCGAGAGCTTGAGGCCGAGCACCAGCACGGGGATCGCCACGATGAGACCGGCGATCGGGCCCGAGGCCCCGATGTCGAGGAGCGCGTCGCGCGAGTTGATCTTCCCGCGCATCGAGATCACGGCTCCCAGCGTGCCGAGCGGGGGCAGTGGCAGCGGGAGGAAGTACGGGAGCGAGGCATCGACGCGATGCCGACGCGCCTGCAGGTAGTGGCCGAGCTCGTGGGTCACGAGGATCGCGAGGAGCGGGACGGAGTAGCGCCAGCCGCGGAGCAGGTGCTCACCCGGCGTGATCAGCGCGCCCGCGAACATCGTCGAGCAGATGGTCAAGAGGAACAGCACGAGCTGCAGCCACGGCTCGCGACGGAGGAAGAACCGCTTGTCTTCCGCCTTCGCGGAGACGGGCTCCTCTGCCGCGTCGGGGAGGACCTCTTCAGACACGCGAGACCTCGTGCTGCAGGACGTCCGCGATCGCCGCGACGAACGCGTCGAGCTGGGTGCGCACGTCGACCGTCAGCCCGCCGAGCTCGCTCCGCGCGAGGAGCACGTTCCCCTCGATTGCGGGGTCGTCGACGATCTCGATCGAGCGTCCGAGATCCTTGCCGCGGAGCCGTGCGGCGACGCCGGGGGCCGCGCGCACGACGATGCGCTTCGCGTCCGCGATGGTGGCGAGCGCCTCGCGCGCCCAACCCGTGAGGTTCTCGTCGCTCTCGGCGAGCGTCTTCCCGAGCGCGCGCTCCGCGACGGCCTTCGTGGCGGTGACGACCAGCGCCGTCGCACGCTCCGCCGTCTTTCGCGAGTCGGCCTGCGCTCGTGCGAGCAGCGCCGCGACCTCGGCGTGCGCGGCTTCGCGGCCCGCGATCGTCGCGCGTTCGCGGATCGCATCGGCCTCGCCGTGCGCCGTCGCCACGAGCGCTTCGGCCTCACGTCGGGCCTCGGCGAGCGTGCGCTCCGCCTCGAGACGCGCCTCCCAACGCGCGGAATCGAGCGTGTGCACGGTCGCCGCGAAGGCTCGACCACGCGGCGCGGGGACGCCGCTCCCTGCGGGAGACGCTCGGAGGATCCGCACGGTCATGCGAGCACGTCGCGCTCGACCGCGCGTCGCAGCGAGAGGAGACCGCGCGCGAGGGCTTCGGCGCGCGCGCGTCGATCCCCGAGCGCATCCGTCGAGAGACCGAGATGCAACTGCACGGTGGCGAGCCCGCGCGCTCGTGCGGCGAGCTCGTCAGGCGAGGGGGCGGGGCGGCTCGCCGGCAGAGGTCGGTCCGCGCTCGAGCGAGCTGACGGGGACCCGTCGGGCGTCCTGCCAGAGCGTGTCGAGGTCATAGAAACTGCGAGCCTCCTCCTGGAACACGTGCGCGACGACGTCACCGAAGTCCAGGATCACCCACGCTCCGAGCGGCCGTCCTTCGACGGACGTGGGTTTACGCTTCACTTTCCTGAGCTCCTCTTCGATCGAGTCGGCCACCGCGAGGACATGACGGTCGCTGCGGCCGCTCATGACGACGAGGAAGTCGGTGTAGTCGACGCGTCCGACCACGTCGACGATCTGGACGTTGAGCGCCTTCTTGTCGAGCGCGGCCTTGGCCACGCTGAGCGCGAGATCCTTCGAGGCTTCGGCGGCTTCGGTGCGGATCTCGGGCGGTGCGGCCTTGCGCGGCTTCTGCGTGGCGGTCTCGACCGCGATCGCGCGTGCAGCGGCCTTCGACGGACGCGGCGCTGCTGGACGCTTCGGACGTGTCGTCGTCTTCGCGGCGGCCGCGCCGGTGCGCGTGGGCGTCTTCGCCGTTCGCTTGGCAGGACGCTTCTCGGCCGGTCGTCCGCCTTTGGCGGGCGCGCCACCACCACGGCCCGTCGCCGGTCGCTTGCTGTGCGACGACCCGATCTTCGGACGACTCGCACCACTCTTCTTGGTCGCCAAGCGCTCGTTCCTCCTCGCCTTTCTGATCGCAGCTGGGTCTCAGCCGCGCACCTCGCCGTTGCCGTAGACGATCCACTTCCGGGTCGTCAGCTCTTCCAGTCCCATCGGACCGTACGCGTGCAGCTTCGAGGTCGCCACGCCGAGCTCGGCGCCGAGACCGAGCTCGCCTCCGTCGTTGAAGCGGGTCGACGCGTTGATCAAGACGCACGACGCGTCGACCTCGTGCAGCCACCGCTGTCCGTTCGCGTAGGACGGCGTGAGGATCGCCTCGGTGTGCCCGCTGCCGTAGCGCGTGACGTGGGCGAGCGCCTCGTCGAGGTCGTCGACGACCTTGATCGCGAGGATCTTGGCGAGGAACTCGCGGCCGAAGTCGTCCTCCTGGGCGGCGACGCTGCCGGGCATCCGCGTGCGTGCCGCATCGTCTCCGCGGATCTCGACCCCGTGCGACCGGAGCGCCTCGCCGAGCTTCGGCAGGAGCGCATCGGCCATGCTCGCATCGACGAGCAGGCACTCGAGCGCGTTGCACACACCGGGGCGCTTGGCCTTGCCGTCGAGGACCATGGCGATCGCGGTCTCGACCTCGGCGCCGCGGTCGACGAAGAGGTGACACACACCCTGGAAGTGCGCGATGACCGGGACGCGCGCGTGCTCTGCGACGAAGCGGATCAGGCCTTCGCCGCCGCGCGGGATGACCACGTCGATGATGCCGCTGAGCGCGATCAACGCCTTGGTCGCCTCGCGATCGTACGATGGCGTCATCGTCACGGCGGCCTGAGGGAGACCTGCTTCCTGCAGCGCTTGGTGGACGCACGCCGCGAACGCCGCGTTGCTGTGCGCCGCTTCTTTCCCGCCACGCAAGACGCACGCGTTGCCCGACTTGAGGCAGAGCGCAGCCGCGTCGATCGTCACGTTGGGTCGCGATTCGTAGATCATCGCGATGACGCCGATCGGCACGTGCATGCGACCGACGACGATCCCGCTCGGACGCCGCACGAGGCCTTCGACGCGACCGACCGGGTCGGGGAGCGCGACGATCTCCTCGACCGCGCGCGCCACGCCTTCGAGACGCGCTTCGTCCAGCGTCAGTCGGTCGAGCATCGCCGCGGAGAGCTCGTTGGTCTTCGCCCCCTCGAGATCGAGCGCGTTGGCGTCGAGGATCGCGCGCGCGCCCTCGCGGATCCGACGGGCCATCGCGCGGAGCGCTCGGTCTTTCTGGGCCGTCGACGCTGCGCGCAGGGATCGCGAGGCTTCACGCGCGGAGAGCGCGGCCTTGCGCACGCCGAGCGCGAGGTCCGTTTCTTCGGCGCGAAGGGATGACGTCACGACCGAGGCAGCGTAATCGAAGCTCGCCCGACCGGTACCCTCGGCGGCACCGAGCGCGCGCTTTTTCGTGCTTTTTTTCGCGTCAGTGCACGAACGACGAGCCCTGCAGGAGACCGTGCAGCGCCTCGTCCACCTTGGCGGGGCTCTGTTTCGGGTCGACGACCCCGGCGGCGACGATCGCCCCGAACACCATGTCGAGGCGCGCGAGCGAGGCACGTTCGCCGGCCGTGCAGGTCTTCGTCACCTCGCAGATGCGGATCCCGGTCTTCACCGTCTGGAGCGCCTTCGGAGCGTCCCCGAGCTCGAACTGCGCGCGCGCCCGGGCCGCGGCGACGGCAGCGCTGCCCCGCTGATCCTCCGGGGCAGCTTGCTCCAGCGCGAGCGCGACGCCGGGAGCGCCGGCCGCGATCTGCGCTTCCATCTTCGTCGCGAGATCACCGCCGCTCGCGTAGGACGGCGCAGTCGTCGCGAGCTTCCCCTCGAGCCGGCTCGGCCCGCCGAGATCGACGATCAAGGCGAGCGCGATCCCCAGACCCACTGCGAGGACCGCGGTCGCCGAGCCCTCGCTCCACCGGCTCGCGCTCGTCTTCTCGTGCGCCGGATCTGTTGCGGGGAGCGGGGCAGTGGTCATGGAAGCGGTGGACATCGTCGCACGTCCCGGGTTCCCTGCCGGCGACAAGACGTTTCGAGGAGGCGGCCGTCAGTCCCGAACGGATGCTTCGACGAAGGTGAGGCTCCCCGCTTTTGCCAGGGAAACGCGCACCCCGCCCGCCGAGGTACAGCCGAGGTCTCCCTCCGCCGTGCGCATGGCCACGACCCATCGGCCGCGCTCGAGGAGCCAGAACACCCGCTCGGTCCCCTCCTCGTCCGTCTCGCGCAGCACACGACGAGGGGAGAGGTCACCGCCCTCTTCCCCCGGAAGCACACGCAAAACGAACACCATCTCGCGGCGGAACCTACCGCGGGAGCGTCGCCGCGCAAGGATGATCGTCGCGTCTCGCGTGCCGGCCTCTCACTTCTTCGGGCGGCCGCGTCGCTTGGGAGGAGTGGTCGCACTCTCCAGCGACGCGACGAGCGTCGGATCCTCGAGCAGCTGCGCGAGATGCGCCACGCGTGCGCGGGCCTCGTCGAGCGAAAGATCCGGCGGCGCCGCTCGGATCAACGCGCGCACGTCTTCGAGGTCCTTCTCGCGTCCTGCCAGCACCTTCAGCGCGATGAGGTCGGCCGTCGCCACGAACGGAATCGAGGCGCCACGCACCTCTCGCATCACGACGCGGGCGAGCATCTCCTCTTCGAGCCCCGGGCCGGCGAGCACGAGATCGATGGGGATCCCGGATCCGATGTGAGCCGCGGGAACCACGCGCGTCTCCGTGATGAACGTCATCACGTCGTCCACGTCACGGAGCGCAAACCCGTGGCGGCCGAGCGCCGCGAGCAACACAGGCACCGCGCTCTTCGGGATCTCGACGGTGACGTCCACGTCGGCGGTCAGCCGCGGCACACCGGCCGCGATGACCGCCTGCGCGCCGAAGACGTACCAGCGCACGCCGAGCGACGTGAACAGCCGCGCGAGATCAAGCAGTGCGCTCGAGACGTCGGCTGGCACGGTCGAGGAGCCTCCGGATGCGAACCGCGGTCGCGAGATCCTCCTCGCGCGCCGCCTCGGTGGGTCGTGCGCCGGCCTCCTCGGCGCGGCGTGACAGACCTGCGGCAATGCGGAACGCCGCGTCGGTCCCTTCGCGCGCGACGAGCTCCGACGTGTGGCGATCCTTCGCGGCGCGCAGCCGCGCCCACGGCCTATCGAGGAAGCTCCGGAGCTGTGCGCGCGTCGTCACGCATCGGAGGATAGCGCAAGGCGAACTCTCAGGCCGGAGGCTCGAGGGAACGTCGGCGGTGCACGACGAGATCGTCCCTATGGACCACGGCATCGATCGCGCGCCCGAGGATCGCTTCGACCTCGCTCCCGCGCTTCCCTGCGATGCGTGCGACGTCGATCGCGGCGAGGGCTGCGAGTCCGCGGCCGATCTCGCGGCCGTGGGGGTCGACGATCTGAACTGCGTCGCCCGCCCCGAAGCCGCCGCGCACGCCGACCACACCGACAGCGAGGAGGCTCCCGCCGCGCGCTTCGAGCGCTTCGGCGGCGCCGACGTCGACCACCATCGCGCCGCGTGGACGGAGCGTGAAGACAATCCAGTGCTTGCGCGCGCCGAGCGGATCATGGTGCGGGACGAAGAGCGTGCCCACGTCCTCGCCGGCGAACACGCGATCGAGGATCCCGTCCTCGCGCGCGTCGGCGATGACGACCGTTGCGCCGGCCATCGTGCCGCGCCGGGCGGCC
>JBKJQC010000334.1:0-2886 GCA_046593995.1 Polyangiales bacterium | reverse complement strand
GCGACGGTGGAAGCTCGTCGCGATGATCATGTGCACGTCCTCGACGCCGTGATCGGCAAGCGTCTGGAGGACGACGGTGAGCACGCGCTCGCGCACGTCGGGGCGCTTCATCGGAGGCAAGGGGAGCGAGATGTCGTCGATCGCGATGACGACCTTCATCCCCGGCCGGAGCTTCGCGTGCAGCGGGTCCGAGTTGTACGGATGGTTGATGGCGTAGCGGATGGCTGCCTCGACGTCCTTCAGCGGCGTGAGCGGCTGCCGCGGGTAGATGCACCGCGTGCCCGGCGGAAGGTCCACTTCGACGAGCCTGTCGCCCGCGAACAGGGTGCGCGGCGCGCTCTTGCGATCGAGAGTGACGACGAGGGGATGGGACATCGAGGGCGCGTTTAGCACGCGCGCCCGTCCGCGATCCAGGTGTCAGCTCGGCGGACAGGGCGTTGTCAGCTGGCCTTCTCGAGCGAGATGACGGGCCAGCCGTAGGTGCGCGCGAGGCGTTCGAGCTTACCGTCGGGGTTCACCGCCGCCGGGTGCCCGACCACGCTGAGCATCGGCACGTCGGAGTAGCTGTCGGAGTACGCGAAGCACTCGTTCAGATCGTGGCCGCGCTCCTTGGCGTGCTCGCGGATCAAACGCGCCTTCTCGGGACCGGCGACGACCGGGCGGAGCAGTCGGCCGGTGGCGTAACCGTCCTTGATCTCGAGCCGGTTCGCGACGACGTGGTGCGCGCCGAGGTGGTCGGCGAGCAGCTTCATCAGGAAGTCGAGCGCGCCGGAGACGAGCACGACCTCGTGCCCCTCGTCGAGGCAGCGCTTCACGAGCGTCTTCGCGTGGGGGTGGAGCGCCTTCTTGAGGACGGTGTCGAACGCCTCTTCGGCGAGCACCAAGAGACGATCCTGCGAGATCCCCTCGTAGGTCGAGAAGAGGAGCTCGTTGAACGTCCTCCGGTCGCTCAGCTCCGCAGCGATCATGCGCGGCGTCAGCAACGCCGCGCGCCCGAGCAGCTTCAGGCTCTTGAGCGGGTTCGCCTGGTTCGCAAGGTAGAACAGGGTGGGGTGGACCAGGTTGGTCCGGACGAGAGTCCCATCGACGTCGAAGTAGCTTGCAGGCACGGCGGGCCGTTCTTTGTCGAGCGAGCCGCAGCCGTCAATCACACTCGGGCCCCTCCCGGAGGGACCCTCCCTCACTGCGCGGGCGATGACGCGCGCGGTGCGTCGGCGCGTTCGCACTTCGGCGTGTACGCTCCGCCGGTCGATGGCCGCGATCACCCACAACGACGTGCTGCGGAGCGTTCGCTACATGCTGAACGTCCGTGACGACGCCCTCGCCGCGATTTTCCGGCTCGGGGGCGCCGAGGTCACGAGCGCCGACGTGAGCGCGTGGTTGAAGGAGGAGGACGAGGCAGGCCATCGCCCCTGCACCGATCGCGCGATGGCGAGCTTCCTCGACGGCCTGATCATCCACAAGCGAGGGGCGCGTGAGGGTGGACCGTCCGCGCCCCGCGCGCGCGACGAGCACGAGCCGCCCACGAACAACGTCGTCCTCAAGCGCCTGCGCATCGCGTTCCAGCTCACCGACGACGACATGATCGCGCTGATGATCGCCGCGGGGTTCCCGGTGTCGAAGAGCGAGCTCAGCGCGCTCTTCCGCAACCCGAGTCACCCCAACTACCGCGCGTGCGGCGATCAGTTCCTGCGCAACTTCCTCAAGGGCCTGACCGCCCGCGTCCGCCCCGCCCCCAAGGGCGCCACGACGGATTGAACACGGAGGCACGGAGGCACGGAGGTTCGAGCAGGCTGCCGATCGCGACGGCACCGCTTCGTAGCTGCTTGTGGGTCGGTCGCCTGCTCGCCTCAGGCGCGAGAACGTTGTCGCGGAGCGCGCGGCAGCACCGCTCGACCTCCGTGCCTCCGTGCCTCCGTGTGATCTCGCTCTCGAGAGCTCGACGTCAGTGATCGCAGCGCTCGCCGAGCCAGAGGCGGGTCGTTGCGCACGCGATCAGCATCGGCGCGAAGACCGAGACGACGAGCGAGATCGGACCGAAGCGAGAGAAGGGCCACGCGAAGCCGATGGCGAGGGCGAACACCATCGAGAGGATGGAGCCCTTCCACGCGGCCTTTCCGTTCGGGAGGCGGCGCTTCTTCATCCACAGGAGGAGCACGTCGATGGTGCCGAGCACCATCACCTGCATCATCGCGAGCAGCGTGCAGACCACCATCAGCCACAGCCAGCGCGCGAGCCCGCCGCCGAGGAACGCGCTCACGGTCGCGTAGCCCCAGGCGCCCGCGTAGGTGCCGAACACCAACGAGGCCAACCAAGAAGCAATCGAGCTGTTGCGGTTCGTCATGTCCCTCTCCATACGTCGAGCGCGCGGCCTACTTGGTCTGGGACACGGTAACGGACGTTACGCTTGGGTCATTCCCCGCGGATCTTGCGGGCGCGAACGAGCTGGTAGACGCCGACGGCCGCGAGGATCCCGCCCGCGATCATGAGGAGCAGCGGGCTGTTGGTCCCGATGAGATTGAAGCGGCCGCTCGCGCCGGCGGCGATGGCAGCGAGCCCGAAGACGATGTTCCAGATGCCAGCGCCCATGGACCGAGCCTATCCGCGGTGACGCGCGCTGGGGAAGCACGGCGGGCGAGGGCACGCCCGATAGATCGAATGCCCGCGGTGCGCGTAGGAACGCTTACGCTCGCGCCCGAGCGCAGGCTCTGGCCCGGAAACATGACGCGAATCTCCTTCCTCGTGCTGTCCTCCCTCCTCGCCGCATGCGGTGGGAAGGGCGGAGCACCGCCGCCCGGCGCAGGCTTCTCCGGCCCCATCGCGCCGCGGACCTCTACGTCCGCGCAGCGCGAGAAGGTCTCCATCACGATCTACAACCAGGGATTC
>JBKJQC010001281.1:0-3130 GCA_046593995.1 Polyangiales bacterium | reverse complement strand
CGTCGTCGTCGTCGTCGTCGTCTTCGGCTTCGTCCAACTCCGCGCGTCCGATGTCGACGAGCGAGCTGCGGAGCACGTTCATCTTCGAGACGGAGCGCCGCTCCATTGCGCGGACTTTTCGACGCGACTGCCGCGTGCCCGCGGGCTCGCCTTCGTCGATCGGAATCGTCTCCATCACGGCGCGCAGCGCCTTGCGCCCCTCTTCGAGCGGAGCGATCCGTCCGATCCACTTCGCGAGCTCCGCAGCGTCGATCGCGCGCTTCGAGGGATCATCGACGAGCGACGCGTCGACCGCGGCCGCGAGCTCGCGCGGAACACCTTCGCGCACCGACGTCAGCGACGGTGGTCTGCCCGCGAGGATCTGCAGCACCGAGTCACTGCGGGTCGCTGCGGGACCGCCGAAGAGACGGAAGCAGAGGATGCCGAGGGCCCAGACGTCGGTCTTCTCCGTCGCGGGCTGCCCGCGTACCTGCTCCGGCGCGAGGTGTCCTGCTGCGCCACGCACGAGGCCGACCGCGGAGTCGGGTGTGCGGTCGAGGATCTTCGCGACCCCGAACCCAGCGAGCTTGACCGTGCCGTCCCGCGCGACGTTGACCACTTTGGGCGATACGGCGCGGTGCAGCACCGGTGTCGGCTTCCCGTCGTCGCCGATGTGGGCGTGCGCAGCGGCGAGCGCCTGCGCGATCGTCGTCGCGACGTAGACCGCGGCAGGATCGGACAGTCGCTCTCCGCGCGCTTCGAGCAGATCGAGCACCGTGCCGAGCGACGTCCCCTCGACGTGCTCGAGCACCAGGACGAAGCGATCTCCTTCGGCGAGGAAGCCCAGAACCCGCACGATCGCCGGGTGATTGAGGCGCGAAGCGACGCGCGCCTCGCGTGCGAGCTCGGCGGCGTAGAGGGCGTCGTCGCCGTCACGACGGACGCAGCGGAGCGTGACGTCGCGGACGAAGCCGAGCGGCCCCTCTTCGCGGGCGAGGAAAATCTCTATCGGTCCGTCGGCGCGGAGACGTCGTACGACTTGGTAGTCGCCGATCCTCCGCGGGACGGGCGCCTCGGGGAACACGCGAGGAGCATATCTCGGACGTCCGCGCGTGCGACATTCTGTGCGAACCGCGTGCTACCGTGGCCGGCATGGCCGCTCCGCGGGTCGTCGTCATCGAGCACGACGAGTGGGTCCTACGACTCCTCGAGGACGGGCTCCGTGACGCCGGATTCGTAGTCCATTCCGCGTCGAATGCCGCCCAGGCGATGGCCAAGATCCGCGAGCTGCCGCCGGATTGCATCTTGTGCGACATTGGCCTCCCAGGGACCGACGGGTACGCACTCGCGCTCTCGGTGCGCGCCGAGCGTCCGCCGATCTCGATCGTCCCGGTCGCCCTCCTCGCCCCCGAGGACGATCACCACGCGCGCACCGCGGCCTTCGACGCCGGCGCGGACGCGCTCATCACGCGACCGTTCCGCATCGAAGAGGTCGTCGCGCAGACGACGGCGCTCGTGCAGCTCGCGCGTCGCATGCGCGAGCGACGGAACTCGCTCGTCGACTCTCTCTCCGGTCCGCCCTCTTCGTCGAGCGACGCAGTGAGCTTCCGTGGTGAGCTCGAGCACATGCCCGTCGCGAGCCTGCTCGCGCTCCTCGAGCTCGAACGAAAGAGCGGCGTGGTCACGGTACGCTCGCAGGCGCGGCGCGCGACGGTCGATCTCTCCGACGGCTTCGTCGACATCTGCGCATTCGAGGGCTCGACGGATCCGATCACCGTGCTCCGCGAGATCGCCTCGTGGAGCGAGGGGAAGATCACCTTCATGGCGTGCAGCCCGCGCGCCCGTCCCGACGCTGCACGCCCGATCCGCGCGCTCCTCGCCGAAGCGCGCGCCGAAGAGGCCGCTCCTTTCAGCGCGCTCGGAGCGACGAGCGTGTCGCGCATGCAGGCGATCCCGCCTCCGCCCGGACGTCGCAAGAGCGTCGCCGACATGAAGCAGGTGGAGGACACGTCGCGTGGGAGCAGCGGTAAGATGCCCGCGTTGACCGAGACGCCGACGCGTCGGGTCGAGGTGCCGGCGAGCGCGGTGCGGCCGAGCGGAACCGACCGCAAGGACGGCAAGGGCTGATCAGGTCTGACAGCGCGGGCACGACACCGTCCCGCGGCCGCCGAGCACGTAGCGCTTCAACGCGGTCTTGCACCGTGGGCATGGCTCACCGCCGCGCGCGTACACGAGGAACGGGTTCTCCGAACCGGCGTCCTCGACGTACTCGATCTCCGGTCCCTTCTCCGCGTCGAGCGTGCGGTCGATCGACCAGCGAATCGCGCGCGCGAGTGCCGACAGCTCGCGTCGTTCGAGCGAGCTCGCGACCCGTCGCGGGTCGATCTTCGCGCGCCAGAGCGCCTCGGTGGCCTGGATGTTCCCGACGCCCGCGAGCCGCGTCTGGTCCATCAGCGTCTCCTTGATCGTACGCTTCACGTTCGCGACCGCCGTCGCGAGCACCGGGCCGTCGATCCCGTCGACCAACGGATCCGGTCCGAGGTTCGTCCAGTCCGCGATGTCGTCGTGCGAGACGACGAAGCGGCCGAACATGCGCGGATCGGTGTAGCGCACGCTGATCACGCGGCGCTTCCCAGAGGAGCGCTCGACGTCGAGGCGCACGCGCTCCGATCGCAACGCATCATCGTCGGCGTCGCACTTCAGCCACCGCCCGGACATCCCGAGGTGCGAGAACGCCCTCGTGTCGTCGTCGAGCACGAAGCGCAGCCACTTGCCGCGCCGATCGACCTTCTTCACGCGTCGTTCGACCAACGCGCGGACTATCGCCGACGGCGTCCCGCCGCGAACGATCCGCGTGTTCGGAACCGTCGCCGAGACGATGGTCGACGACGACATCCACCGCTGAAGATTGCGTGCGGTGAGCTCGACTTCGGGTAGCTCGGGCATCTCTGGGAGAGGGTCTAGGGTCTAGGGTCTAGGGTCTAGGGTCCGAGACGAGATCGTCGATGGGTCGATGGGTCGATGGGTCGATGGGTCGAGACGAGAGGTCGTCGTCGATCGCACCATCGACCTCTTCGTCTCGTCTCGTCTCGTCTCGTCTCGTCTCGTCTCGTCTCGTCTCGTCTCGTCTCGTCTCGTCTCGTCTCGTCTC
>JBKJQC010001227.1:0-3575 GCA_046593995.1 Polyangiales bacterium | reverse complement strand
CCAGATTGAACACGGAGGCACGGAGGCGCGGAGTTTCGAGCCGTCTGCCGGTCGCGAGACGTGTCCGTGGCGAGGCTAGTGTCGCCTGCCAGGTGTCCCCTGTTTTCCTCAGCGAGGGCGACCTAGGTGTGAAGCCGCGGCAGCACTGCCCGACCTGCGTGTGCCTCCGTGTCTCCGTGCCTCCGTGGTTTCTCGGGGCTTCAAACCGTTTGTCGCTCAAGCTCCCAGCGTCCCCCGATGCTCGTGGTGTGAATGTCGCGAACGCGCGCGGATGCGGACGAGCTGCACAGCGTGTCCGGCGGCGGCCGCGAGCGCGCGGCGTTCGCACACTGACTGAGGTCCCGTTGCCACGCCGAGTGTGGGCGCGACCTCTCCTACGATTTCTCCCGTTTCCGAGCGACGCCGAGCAAAGCCGGGGAATCGATCGGGAGTCGTCGAGGGGGGGTGCACGTGGCCGAGAGTCAGCAGAGCTACGCCGTCGAGCTCGCGTCGATGCCGGAGGTGGGCGACGCGCTCGCGAAGCTCGCCGAGACGAGCGGCATGCCCACGGTGCTGCTCACAGGCATGCAGCGAGAGGACTGGTGCATCTGGGCAGCCCACGGAGCCGCGCGCCTCGGTCTCGACGTCGGCTTGCTGCGTCCAGCGCAGGGACTCTATTGCCGCGACGTGCGCCGCACGGGGCGCCCCCTCGTGATCGACGACGCCGAGGAGGGTCCCTACCGGCAGCACCCGTCGTACCGGGAGCTCGGGGTGATGAGCTATCTCGGCGTCCCTTTCCGGGTGGCGGACGGACCCATTCTCGGGACGGTGTGCGCGCTCGATTCGAAGCCACACCTCGGGCTCGACTCAGTCGTTCCCCACTTCGAGCTCATGTCGCGGATGCTCGCGCACGAGCTGCAGCTCACGCACGTGACGCGAGACATGCTCGACGCCCTCGCGCGCGTGAGCGAGACGGCCGAGGCCCGCGAACGGTTCCTCGCGATGGTCGCGCACGACCTGCGAAGCCCGCTCGCTTCGATCGACGCCACCGCGCGGCAGTTGCTCCGCGCGCCACCGACCCCCGAGGTCCTCGCTGCGAGCGCCGAGCGCGTGCTCCGCGGCACCGAGCGGATGCGTCGCATGATCGACGATCTCCTCGACTACGCGCGCGGCCGGCTTGGCGGCGGAATCCCGATTTCTCGCGTTCGAATCGACGACGTAGGCGCGTTCCTCGACTCGGTGATCGACGACGTCATGAGCTCACGACGGAGCTGCATCATCGAGCGTCGCTTCGACGTGCCGAGGTCGACGGACGCGTCGTGGGATCGCGATCGCATCTCCCAGGCGATGATCAACGTGTTCGTCAACGCCTGCGATCACGGCACGGCGAACGCCGTGGTGCATGTGACCGCGCGGCTCACGAGCGATCGCGATCTGGTGGTCGAGGTCACGAACGATGGCGAGATCGGCGTCGATGCTCGCTCCTCGATCTTCGACCCATTTTGCGGCGCGCGCGACAGCGTCGGCCTCGGGCTCGGGCTGTTCATCGCGAAGCGCATCGTCGACGCACACGGCGGCTCCATCGACGTTGCCGGCCGCGAGGGGAAGACCTGCGCCGCTCTGCGCATCCCGCTCGTACCGAAGTGAGGCAGGGCGTGGAGCAGCTCGCTCAGCTCGCGACGACGTTCGGGGCAGACGCGAGAGCGCTCGTGCGCAGTACGCCCGCTTGATCAATCGCACGACAAGGACTCTTCTACGACAGACACGTGCGTGACTGAGACTGGCACACCGTGACTGGCACCCTCGGGGGGGGGAACCATGGAAGCAATCGCGTCGATCCCTGAGCTCGACCAAGTACTCGACACACTCGCGCAGACGAGCGGCATGGAGACGATCATCCTCGCGCACGTCGAAGACGCGACCTGGCAAGCGTGGGCGGTGCGCGACATCGGCGGTCTCGGGATCCGCGCCGGCGACTCGCGCGCGCTCGAGGACACGTTCTGCGAGAGGGTCTTCCGCGACGGCACGCCGGTCGTCGTCTCCGATGCGTCGCGCGACACGCGGTTCAAGGAACTGCCGGCGCACACGGAGCTCGGCATCTGCAGCTACGTCGGCGTGCCGTTCCTCGACGCCGGCGGGACGATCGTTGGGACCATCTGCGCCGTCGATCGGCGCGTGCACATCGGGCTCGAGGCCGTCCTGCGCACGTTCGAGCTCCTCGCGCGCCTCGTCGCGCACGAGCTGCACCTGGTCGAGCACGCGCGCGAAGCGGAGCGTGCGTTCCTCCACGAGGTGGAGGTCGCGAGCGCGCGGGAGCATTTCCTCGCGGTCGTCGCCCACGATCTGCGGAACCCCCTCGCCGCCATCGAGACCACGGCGAGCCTCCTCGCGCGCAACCCCGCGGCCGCCGATCGCGTCCTCGACTCTGCGCAGCGGCTCTTGCAGAGCGCTGCGCGGATGCGCCGACTGATCGACGATCTCCTCGACTTCGTGCGCGGGAGGCTCGGGTCGGGGATCCCCATCGTCCGCGCGCCGATCGACGACGCCTCCGAGTTCGTGGCGAGCGTCGTGGACCAGGCGTCGCGCGCGCACCCCCTCCAAGAGGTGGTGCTCGACATGCACATCCCGTCGACGACCCTCGCCTGTTGGGACCGCGACCGCATCGCTCAAGCGCTCGAGAACGTCATCGCGAACGCGTGCGAGCACGGAGCGGGCAGGGCGGTGCGCGTGCACGCGCGCGTCGAGGGGACCGACGCCGTCATCGACGTCGTCAACGACGGCGAGATCTCGGCCGAGGCGCGCTTGTCACTCTTCGAGCCGTTCCGCGGCTCACGCAACCCCCGCCGCGGCCTCGGGCTCGGCCTCTACATCGCCGAACGGATCCTCCGCGCGCACGAAGGCCGCATCGACATCGGAGGCCTCGGCGGCGCGACGCACATGCGGCTCGCCATCCCGCTCGCCATCCCGCTCGCCGTCCCGCTCGCGAGCTGAGGATCAGAGCGCGAACGCCGCCGAGATCACGAACGTCGTGTTGCGCGACTTCGGATCGTTCGCCTCGCCGCCAGCGAAGTACGGCTGATCCGACACGCGGTGGAGCGCCTCGACGCGCGCGAGGAAGCTCGGGTGCGGCTGCCAGCCGAGCGTCATCGTCCCCCCGAGGATGCGCTGGCCGATCGCGGTCATCGAGCCGAAGCGGTCGACGTCGCCGCGCGCGCCTTGCCCGAAGACCACGCCGCGCTCGTCGACGATGCCCTCGACGCGCCCGGCCACGTACGTCGTCTCGCCGAAGCGCCAGCGCGCCCAGAACGCGCCGCCGTAGAAATACGGGTCACGCTTGTAGCGGATCTCCGTCGGGGTGCTCCCGAGCCGATCCTCGATGCGGGCACCCTGATCGCGACCGAGCCACGCCTCGAGGGCGAGCTCGACGCGGTTGTGGACCTTCAGGTAAGCGACGAGGTCGTCGAACAGGCGGAAAGGCTTGTCGCCGCGGACCGAGGGCTCGCGGCCGAAGAGGACGGAGTTCACGATCGAGAACGAGTCGCTCGGCTGGAAGGCGATGCGCAGCTGGTCTCTCGGCGATCCGTCGTCGTTGCGAT
>JBKJQC010001070.1:0-2594 GCA_046593995.1 Polyangiales bacterium | reverse complement strand
GCCGAACGCAAAGGTCATCGTCGTCGGCGGTCACCAGGATACGGGCACGTGGTTCTCCACGGCCGAGATCTACGACCCCGCCAACAACACGTGGACCACCACGACGACGAACATACGCACGGGGTGTACGGGCCAGACGTCCGGCGCGCTGCTCGGAACGAGCAAGGCGATCTTCGCGTGCGACGCCAGCGGCAACACCGATGTCTACGACTCAGCGACGAGCGCATTCACCGCTGGACCGACGCTCACGCTCGGCCGCACGGGCGCGCGGTGGATCACGCTCGCCGACGGGAGAGTCCTCGTCACGGGGGGCTACAGCACCACCGCTGGAATCGTGAGCTCCGAGCTCCTCGCGCCTGGCGGCGGGGGGTGGACCGCGGCGGGCAACATGCTGACCGGGCACGCACAGGCCTCCTCGACGCTCCTCTCGGACGGTCGAGTCCTCATCGCCGGTGGGAGCGTGCTCTCGACGGCCCCGACGTTGGTGACCTCCGAGCTGTTCGACCCGGTCACCGAGTCATGGTCCGCAGGCCCCGGGCTCGTCGCCAGCAGAGCGGACGCGTTCATGGTCGCGCTCGCCAACGGTCGCGCGATCCTCGGCGGCGGAAGGACGGGTACGAGCACCCCGTTGTCGACGGTGGAGCTCTACGGAGACGGCGCGTTGGTCGGCACGAGCTGCGCCGCGGGCGGAGCGTGCCTCTCGGGGTTCTGCGCCGACGGCGTGTGCTGCGATCGCGCATGCTCGGGCGCCTGCGAGTCGTGCAACGAAGCGGGGAGCGTGGGGACGTGCACGGTGGTCACCGGGCCCTCGCGCGTGGGTCATCCGGTCTGCAACGGGACCGGCACCTGCGGGGGCACGTGTGACGGCGTCGCGGCGACGTGCACCGTCCCCGCTGCGACCGTCGTCTGCTTGGCGGGAACCTGCACCGGGGGGATCGCGCAACCGGCTGCCTTCTGCACCGGCAGCGGAGCGTGCGGGACCACGCCCGCAACGACGGCGTGCGCGCCCTACGTGTGCGGCGCGACGGCGTGCAAGACGAGCTGCGCCCTCGACACGGACTGCGTGAGCACCCACGCGTGCGTGGGCGGTGCGTGCGTGGCGAGGAAGACGAACGGCGGCACGTGCACGAGCAACGGCGGGTGCACGAGCGGCTTCTGCGCGGACGGGGTCTGCTGCAACGAGGCCTGCGACGCAGCGTGCCGCGCGTGCAACCTGAGCGGCTCGGCCGGGACCTGCAGCCCGGTCGATGGTGTGGCCGATCCGCACGGCAAGTGCACCACGGGAGAGTGCACCGCCGTGTGCAAGGCGGGCGCGTGCGGGTTCAAGGCGGCGAGCGCTTCGTGCGGCGCCGACGCGTGCGTCGGAGCTGCGCTCACGAAGAAGGGCACCTGCTCGGGGACCGACGAGAAGTGCACGGCACCGGCGCCGACCGCGTGTCCCGACGGCCTGAACTGCGCCGATGCGTCGAGCTGCAAGCCGCGGTGCGCGACGGCGACGGACTGCGCCTCGGGGGTCTGCGACGCAGCGAGCGGCAAGTGCACCGGCGCAACCGCGACCGACGCCGGCGTCGCGACCGATGTCGGCGTGGCCAGCGGACCGAAGGTCGATCCCGGCCCGAAGCCGACCGTCGCGGAGTTCCAGCGCTGCGCGAAGGGGAGCGAGTGCCCGACCGGCCACTGCGTCGACGGCGTGTGTTGCGACACCGCTTGCACCGATCGGTGCCACTCGTGCGCACTGCTCACGAGCCCCGGGAAGTGCACGCTCGCCCCGATCGGCGTCGACCTGCGGAACGAGTGCGGACCGAGCGCGCAATGCCTCGGGACGTGCGGCGACAAGGGCGAGTGCATCGGCAGCGGCAACGGCACGATGTGCGTCCGAAACCGGTGCGTCGGGCCGAGCAAGGGCCTCGGGCCGGCATACTGTCCCGCGCCCGGCGGGAAGTGTGCGACCGACGATCAAGTCGCGTTCGATTGTACGCCTTACGCGTGCGAGCCGGCGTTCGGCGCCTGTATCAGCGCGTGCAAGTCGAGCGACGACTGCGCGAACGGGTTCGTCTGCGATGTGACGACCAAGGCCTGCGTCGCTCCGCCGCCCCCCGCCGACGAGGGCGGTTGCGCGATGGGGCGTTCGGGCTCCACGACGGGGGCGCTCGCGCTGGTCGGGATCGTCGGGCTTGCGGCACTACGCAACCGTCGGCGCGCGACGCGACGCGCATGAAGCCCGTGGACGAGGCGACGGCGATGCTCTCGCACGTTGCCGATGCGCTCGCGAGGCGGACCGCGACGTGAAGCCGACGCTCCACATTTCCTCCCGTCGCATCGTGGGCATCGGCCAACTCTCGATCGCCTCAGTCCGCGACGCCCGTGCTGGCTACTGCGCGATCGCGCTCAGCGCGCCTCGCCCTGCACGGGTACGAGCGACATGGCGACGAGCCACGCGCCGAACAGGCCGATCGCTCCGGTGACGTACGGCAGTCGGTGGCCGAGGCCGTAGACCAACCCACCCCACGTCGGTCCGATGACGCGCGCCAACGCGCCCATCGACTGCATCACGCCGAGCACCTCGCCTTGGGATTCGGGCGGCGCGCGCTTCG
>JBKJQC010001033.1:0-5691 GCA_046593995.1 Polyangiales bacterium | reverse complement strand
ATCGCGCCGAGCCCCTTGCGTGCGACCAGCCGGTAGCGATCTGCAACGAGGGTTCCCTCGTGCAGCGCACCACGTGATCGTTTGGAGGCCGGCTCTCCCATTGAGCAAGGCTGCACCGCCAGAGAAGCGACGCGCCTACTCGCAGACTGCCGCGCGACGAGACGCGCGTCAGGTGTGATCTGGCGCGATCACACGCAGGGTCGATCTCGATCAGCGCCGCGGCTTCTTCTGCGGCCTGCTGTCATCACTGGATGACGACCTTGCTCTTGTACATCCCCATGCCGCACTGGAACGTGAGGGAGCGCGCCTCGCCGGTCGGCACCACGATCGCGACCGGCTGGTTCAGCGGGAGATCCTTCTTCAGCTTCAGCTCCGGGAACTCGACCTCGGTCGCGCAGGTCTTGTCGCTCGTGCGCGTGAAGACGAGCGTCGTCTCCTTCCCCTTCTCGACCTTCACCTCGCTCGGCGCGAACCCCTCGGCCGAGACCTTGATCGGGATCTGGGTACCCTTGATGGCGACGGTCGCGCCCGGGGGTGCTGCAGAGGGCGTCGTCGACGGAGCGGCCTTGTCGCCCATCCCGGCGGGCGGATCGGCCTTTTTTTCGCCGGATTTGTCGCAGCCAACGGCACACGCGAGGAGGAGGAGGGAGAGCGCGAGACGCATGAGGCGATCCTTTCTCGATCGAGAGATCAGTGACCCAGAGCGAGGCGGCGCGCGCCGGGGCGCGCCAAGAGGTAGACGACGAGACTCACGGCGACGGTGAGAGCGCCACCCCACATCGACATCGCGAACGAACGACCCGGCAGCGTCACGTAGATCGTCGACACGAGCGCGGCCACGACGACGAGCGTGCCGGCACCCACGCCCCATGCCGCACGCTCGAGCACGGGGAGCCGGTCTGCGCCGCGGGTCGCGAGCCGCTCCCAGAGGAGCTGCTCGTAGCGCCAGTACGTGTAGACCACGGGGATGATCTCGAGCGTGAGGAACGCCGACGTGATCAGACCGCCGATCATCGGCACCGCGATGCGCTTCATCACGTCCGCGCCGGAGCCGCTCGCCCACAAGAGCGGGATCAGCCCGACCAGCATGGTGGAGACGGTCATCAGCTTCGGACGCACGCGCAGCACCGTCCCCTCCATGTGGGCCCAGACGATGTCGTCGAGATCGCGGATCTTCCCCGCGGCCTTCCGCCGTTCGAACGCGTGGTCGATGTACACGATCATGACGATGCCCGTCTGCGCCGCGAGACCGACGAGCGCGATGACGCCGACCCACACCGCCGTCGAGATCCGGTAGTCGAGCAGCCAGAGGAGCCAGACGCTCCCGACGAGCGCGAACGGGATCGAGAGGAGGACGATCAGCACCTCGACGAGATTCCGGAACTGGAACCACAGGAGCAGCACGATGATCCCGAGCGTGAGCGGGATCACCACCTTCATGCGCGCGATCATCTGCTCGAGGAGCTCGTACTGGCCGGTCCAGCGGAGGAAGTACCCGGCGGGCAGGCGTAGCTCGGAGCGGGCCATCGCCTCGGACACCGCGCGCTTCGCGTCGACCACGTAGCCGCCGACGTCGCGCTGCGCGGCATCGACGTCGACGTAGACATAGCCGACGAGAAGGCCGTCCTCGTCGCGGACCATCGGCGGGCCGGAGACGATCTTCACGTCCGCGAGCTGTCCGAGCGGCACCCATGTCGGCCCCGCGGGTGCCGGGGACTGCACCGCACCCGGCGTGCCGACGGGGGAGATGATGCCACTACTGCCATTCATGCCAGGGAGGAGCGGCATGCCGTTCGGGGCGAGCCCGGGGACGTCGCCCATGGGCATGTCGCCGAGGCCCGGCGAGGCGCCGCCCGTCGGCTCGGAGGCGGCGCCACCCATGCCGCCCATCTGCGCGAGCCGGAGATCGGGCTCGGGCTCGAGCAGCGCGCCGGTCTTGTCACCCATGCTCGGCGCGCCGACGCCACCGCCGACGGGGACGAGCACGCGACGCAGGCGATCGAGATCGTTCCGCAGATCTTGCGGGTAGCGCACGTTGATGGTGAAGCGCGCGCGCCCCTCGATCGTGGTGGAGACAGGGGCCCCGCCGATCGCGGCCTCGATGGTGCGCTCGACGTCGCCGACCGTGAGACCGTAGCGCGCGAGATCCTCGCGTCGCGGCACGATGTCGACGTAGAGGCCACCGAGGCTCCGCTCGTAGATCACGCTGCGGGTGCCGCGGACGGGGGCGAGGACCTTCTCGAGCGCGATCCCGATGCGCTCGATCTCCTCGAGGCTCGTCCCCTGGATCTTCACGCCGATCGGCGTGCGCACGCCCGTCGCCTGCATGTCGATGCGCGTTTTGATCGGCATGGTGAACGCGCTGGTCCAGCCGGGGAACTGCATCTTCTTGTTCATCTCGGCCGTGAGCTGGTCCCACGTGATGGGGCGGTCCTCCGGCCAGACGCGCGAGAGCGGACGATGGAGGAACCCCGGCGCGCGCGCAGACCACCAGCGCTCGTGGTGGACCTTCCGCCACTCGGAGACCGGGCGGAGGCGGATCGTGGTCTCGACCATGGTGAGCGGCGCCGGATCGCTCGGCGTGTCGGCGCGGCCGATCTTGCCGAAGACGCTCGCGACCTCGGGAAAGCCGCGGAGCACGCGGTCCTGCGCCTGGAGCTGCCGCTTCGCCTCCTCGATGGAGACGTTCGGCATCGTGATCGGCATGTAGAGCACGTCCCCCTCGTTCAGCGGCGGCATGAACTCGTGGCCGAGCGTGCGGTAGAGCGGGATCGCGGAGAGGAGCGCAAAGAGCCCGATCGCGATCGTCGACTTGGGCGACCGCAGCGCGACGTACACGAAGGGCTTGTAGACGGCGACGATCGCGCGCGAGATCGGGTGACGTGACTCGGGGCGCATCTTCCCGCGGAGCAGCAGATCGCGCATCGCGGGCGCGAACGTGATCGAGAGGAGCGCCGAGGCGAGCATCACGAAGGTCTTGGTCCACGCCATCGGCCGGAACAGACGCCCGGCCTGGCCGGTGAGCGTGAAGACGGGGAGGAACGCGACCGCGATGATCAGGAGCGAGAAGAAGATCGCCGGCGTCACCTCCTTCGCCGCTTCGGCGAGCAGTCGCGGACGATCGGCCTCAGTGTGCGGCTGCTCGAGCTTCTTGTGCGAGGCCTCGATCATCACGATCTCGGCGTCGACCGTGGCGCCGATCGCAATGGCGATCCCGCCGAGGCTCATGATCGTCGAGGGGACGTCGAGCCAGTACATGGGGATGAACGCGATCCCGACGGCGAGCGGCAGGCTGAGGATCGGGAGGAGCGAGCTCCGGAAGTGGAGCAGGAACAGCATGATGACGATGCTGACGACGATCATCTCCTCGAAGAGCGCGCCCTTCAGCGTCGCGATCGAGCGCTCGATGAGCGACGAGCGGTCGTAGGCAATCTCGAGCTCGACCCCGGCCGGAAAGGTCGGCTTCAGCTCCGCGAGCTTCGCCTTCACGCGCTCGATGACGTCGAGCGCGTTCTCGCCGTAGCGCATGACGACGATCCCTCCGACGGCCTCGCCTTCGCCGTTCCAGTCGAGGAGACCGCGACGGATCTCCGGGCCGAACCGAACGGTGCCGACGTCCCCCACGCGCACCGGCGTTCCGGCTGGGCCTGCCGCGCGCAGCACGACCTTCTCGACGTCGCCGAGCGCCTGCACGTAGCCGCGGCCACGCACGTAGTACTCGCGGCCGCTCATCTCGAGGACGCGCCCGCCCACGTCCTGGTTCGAGTCGGCGATCGCGCGCGACACGTCTGCGAGCGTGACGCCGAAGGCCTTGAGCTTCTGCGGATCGACCGTGACCTGGTACTGCTTCTGGAACCCGCCGACGCTCGCCACCTCCGCGACGCCGCTCACGGAGCCGAGGGCGTAGCGGAGCGTGTAGTCCTGGAACGTGCGGAGCTCGTCGAGCCCGTGCTGGCCGGTCTTGTCGACGAGCGCGTACTGGAACACCCAGCCGGTGCCCCCCGCGTCGGGGCCGAGGCGTGGCTCCGCGCCGATCGGCAGTCGCCCGCGGATGCCGTTCAGGTACTCGAGCACACGGCTCCGCGCCCAGTAGGGATCGGTGCCCTCCTCGAAGACGACGTAGACGAACGACATCCCGAACATCGAGAACCCGCGCACGCCCGCGACGTGGGGCGCCGAGACGAGCGCTGCGACGATCGGGTAGGTGACCTGATCCTCGATCAGCGTGGGGCTCCGCCCCATCCACTCGGTGTAGACGATGACCTGCGGGTCGGAGAGATCCGGGATCGCGTCGAGCTTCACCCGGCGAATCGACCACACGGCGGCGATGCTCACGAAGAGCACCGTGAGGAGGACGATGGCGCGATGCTTGGCGCAGGCCTCGATGATGCGCGCGAGCATCAGTGGCCCCCCTGCAGAGTCGATTGAACACGGAGGCACGGAGGCGCGGAGGCCGAGAAGGTCTGCCGATGCATGCCACTAGCAACTGGACGCGGACGTTGCTGGCAACGTCGTGGGCACCAAGGCGATGACTGGCGGCGTGCGCAGACGCGATGGTCGCGCTGGAACGCGGCAGCACTCTGGATCCTCCGTGCCTCCGTGCCTCCGTGTTCAATCGGGCTCGTTGCAGTGGGCATCAGTGGCCCCCCTCTATCGAGGCGCGGAGGCGGCTCTCGGAGTCGAGGAGGAAGTTTCCGGTCGTGACGACGGTCTCTCCTTCGGCGACGCCGCTCCGCACCTCGATCTTCTCGCCGGCGCGCACGCCGAGGATCACGCGCCGGGGCTCGAACTTCCCCTGCCCGAGGTCGACGAACACGTACTGGACCTCGCCGGTGTCGACGAGCGCCTCGCGCGGGATCACCACGCCCTCCGACTTCGGCAGCGCGATCGCGACGTCGCCGTACATCCCGGGCCGGAGCTCTCGCGTCTCGTCAGGAGAGTCGGCCTGAGGGTTCTTCAGCTCGAGGCGCACCTTCGCGGTCCGCGTCTGCGGATCGATCGTGGGGTAGACGAACTTCACCTCGCCGGGGAACTTGCGATCGCCGTACGCGACGAGCGTCAGCGTCGCCTGCTGCCCGAGCTTCACGCGCGAGAGCTCCCCCTCGTAGACGTCGGCCACCACCCACACCTTCGAGAGATCGGCGATGGTGTAGAGGTCGTTGCCGGGCTGGAAGGCGAGGCCGACGACCGCGTTCTTCTGCAGGATGATCCCGTTCGCCGGCGACACGACGGACACGGTGCGCTTCGGCTTGCCGCTCTTGTCGATGGCGTCGATCTCCGCCTTCGACACGCCGAGCAGCTCGAGCCGCTTGCGCGCGTCGCTCGCCATGTCGACGCCGCCGGCCTGCGGGCCGAGCGGGCCGAAGCTCTTCGCGGTCAGGTACTCCTGCTCGGCGAGGTAGACCTGCGGGCTGTAGACCGTCGCGAGCAGCTGGCCGCGGTGGACCTTGCGACCGGTCTCGGCGACCGCGAGCGTCTCGACGTACCCGGGGAACTTGGTCGTGACCTTGACGATCCCCTGCTCGGTAGCGGTGACGTAGCCGACGGTCTTCAGCTCCGGCGTGAGCGACTCCTTCGTCGCCTTTGCGGTCTTCATGCCGATGAGCTGGATGCGATCCAGCGAGAGCTCGATCGGCGCGAGCCCCGCGACCTTGGTGGTGCCGCCGGCGTCCCCCCCCCCCGAAGCGCCTG